>CANJPX010000007.1 GCA_947476185.1 Bacteroidota bacterium | reverse complement strand
TGGCAATACCTTGAAGTGTTTCTTCAATGATGGTATTTGATCCGGCAATTTTTTCCTGAACCTCCTTTGATGTTTTTCGGATAAATCTTCCGAAAACAACTGCAGCAACAGCCACAACAGGAACGATCGCCAACATCATCAAGGTGAGCTTCGGAGAAATATAAAGCAGTAAAATGATACCTCCGATGACTAGCATAAATTGTCGCAGAAATTCAGCTATTGTAGTTGTAAGCGTGTCCTGGATCTGGGAAATATCCGCCGACATACGGCTATTCAGATCGCCTACCCGTTGTTGAACAAAAAAGCTCATGGGCAGGGAGATCAAATGCGAATAAACTGCTTGTCGCAGTGATGCCAGCGTGTTCTCGGTGTAATTTACAAAAAGATAGATCCGGAAATAGGAGAAAACGGACTGTAGACTCAACACAATGATCAGGTAAATACCGATATCATTGATGGTAGAGAAATCCTTGTGTTCGATTGTCTTTACCAAACTTCCAAGCATCATCGGAAATAATAGCGCTGTCCCACCCGTCAATAGTAAGAAAAACAGTCCCAAATAGAGTTTCCATTTGTGTTTTCCTGTATATTCAAAAATCCGTAATGCTTTTTTTAGGGAGCTTTTATTGATCTTCGCTTTCGGTAAATCGTCCGTTTCTTTTACTTTTCTTGCCATTTTTGAAAATTGAGGTGCAAATGTATGATTTTTTGTTGCTTTAATTGTTAAATTGGATAATTGCCGCCCTTTGTATGAAGACGAATAGGAGAGGGAAATACCTTAAAAGAGGTCTGTTTTTTCATTTAGTCAGTCAAATTCAAAGAAAAAGTTTGTAGAAAAGAAAAAACTTCTATCTTTGCAATCCGAAATTAAGAAAACTGAATAAATAAATAAGTTCTTCTGAATAAGAAGAGCACAACATAAGCAAAATAATGAAAGCATTACGTACGTACCAACCATCAAGAAAAAAGAGAACTAACAAACACGGTTTTCGTGAAAGAATGGCATCTGCAAATGGACGCAGAGTATTAGCTTCCCGTAGAGCTAAAGGAAGAAAAAAATTAACTGTTTCTGACGAAAAAACACACAAATAGTAAGTGATAAACTTCTATCAATATAAAAGCCTTTCCGTTATTGGAAAGGCTTTTTTTATGCCCTTTTTTCTTGAAAACTTGTTAATAGAATTTTTAACGAAAAGGCTCTTTTATAAGTATTTTCGTGGGCAGAAAACGAGTAAAAATGAATACGTGTTCGAATTAACAGATCCCTTGTCGTAGCAGGGGATGACAGTTCTAAACTATAAAATATAAAGATCTAATATCTTACATCTAATATCTAAAATCTAATTATGCCAAGAGATAATTCCATAAAATCAGTTTTGATCATCGGTAGCGGTCCCATTGTGATCGGACAAGCTTGTGAATTCGATTATTCAGGTTCCCAAGCAGCCAGATCTTTGAGAGAAGAGGGCGTTACTGTGACCTTGATCAATTCCAACCCTGCAACCATCATGACTGATAAGGTGACAGCAGAGAATATTTATCTGTTGCCATTGGAGGCTAAGTCCATCATTAAAATATTAGAAGAGAATAAAGATATTGATGCTGTGCTGCCTTCCGTTGGCGGACAAACCGCTTTGAATCTGGCAATGAAATGTGATGAGATGGGCATCTGGAAGAAATACGGTGTCCGTATGATTGGTGTTGATATTGAAGCGATTGAAGTAACGGAGGACAGAGATAAGTTCCGTGCGAGAATGGAATCTATTGGTGTGGGTATGGCTCCATCAAAAATTTGTCGTTCGTTTTTAGAAGGAAAAGAAATTGCTCAGGAATTCGGTTTTCCTTTGGTGATCCGTCCTTCATTTACACTTGGAGGTAGCGGAGGTGCGGTTGTTTATGTAAAAGAAGATTTTGATAAAGCGATAGATCGCGGATTGCATACGTCTCCAATTCATGAAGTGCTGATTGATAAAGCCGTATTGGGCTGGAAAGAATATGAGTTGGAATTGTTAAGAGATAATAATGACAATGTTGTTATAATTTGTTCGATAGAGAATTTTGATCCAATGGGCGTTCATACTGGTGATAGTATTACTGTTGCTCCTGCAATGACCTTATCGGACAGTACCTTCCAAAAGATGCGTACCATGGCAATCAAAATGATGCGTAGCATCGGAAATTTTGCGGGTGGTTGCAATGTTCAGTTTGCGGTAAATCCGGATGATTCTGAAGATATTATCGCCATTGAAATAAATCCCCGTGTATCCCGCTCATCAGCATTGGCAAGTAAAGCAACGGGTTATCCGATCGCAAAGATCGCTGCAAAATTGGCAATTGGTTTTAATCTGGATGAATTGGAGAACCAAATTACAAAATCTACTTCTGCTTTTTTTGAACCTACATTAGATTATGTGATTGTAAAAATCCCGCGTTGGAACTTTGATAAATTCAAAGGCGCTAATCGTGAATTAGGATTTCAAATGAAGTCGGTTGGTGAAGTAATGGGAATTGGAAGATGTTTCCAGGAAGCATTACAAAAAGCATGTCAGTCGTTAGAAATAAAACGCAACGGTTTAGGTGCTGATGGAAGAGAAGTGAAAAATCAGGATGAATTGTTGAAGAGTCTGGAACGTCCAAGTTGGAATCGTTTGTTTCATATTTATGATTCAATCAAATTGGGAATCTCTATCAAGACAATTCAAAAATTAACACGTATCGATCCTTGGTTTTTGAATCAGATAGAAGAGATGATTTTATTGGAAAATGAAATTTCTAAATATGCATTGCCTCAACTTCCACGCGAAATTTTTTATGAAGCAAAACAAAAAGGGTATGCCGACAGACAAATTGCTCACCTTCTGAAATGTCTGGAAAGCGAAGTGTTTAACCGCAGACGAGAATTAAATATTAATCGTGTTTATAAATTAGTAGATACCTGTGCTGCTGAATTTGAAGCGAAAACACCCTATTACTACAGCACTTTCGAGGATGAGAATGAATCCATCGCATCCGAAAAGAAAAAAATTGTTGTGTTGGGAAGCGGTCCAAACCGGATCGGACAAGGTATTGAATTTGATTATAGTTGTGTGCACGGTGTGCTTGCAGCGAAAGAGTTAGGCTACGAAACCATCATGATCAATTGCAATCCGGAAACTGTTTCAACAGATTTTAATGTTGCTGATAAATTATATTTCGAGCCTGTTTTCTGGGAACATATTTACGATATTATCTTAAATGAAAAACCGGAAGGTGTGATCGTTCAACTAGGTGGACAAACTGCTTTGAAGCTTGCTGAAAAATTAGAACGTTACGGAATAAAAATTATAGGGACAGATTATAAGTCTTTGGACTTAGCGGAAGACAGAGGCAGTTTCTCTAATCTTTTAAAAGAATATAATATTCCGTATCCTAAATTTGGTGTGATCGAAGATGCTGAACAAGCGGTTGAGTTATCGAAAGAATTAGGTTTTCCATTATTGGTTCGTCCTTCATATGTATTAGGAGGACAAAATATGAAGATCGTTATCAACGAGAAAGACCTTGAGGAGCATGTTGTAAATCTTCTGAAAGATCATCCCGGTAATCAGGTGTTGTTGGATCACTTTTTAGAAAATGCAATAGAAGCAGAGTCTGATTCTATTTGTGATGGAACTGATAATTACATTATTGGAATGATGGAGCACATTGAGCCGGCAGGGATTCACTCCGGTGATTCATATGCTGTGCTTCCTCCATTCGATCTGAGTGATAATGTGATCAAACAAATGGAGCAACATACTAAAACAATTGCTATCGCATTAAAAACTGTAGGTTTGTTGAATATTCAATTCGCGATTAAAGATGAGGTGGTATATATCATTGAAGCGAATCCGCGTGCATCACGTACCGTTCCATTTATCGCGAAAGCGTATGACGAGCCGTATGTAAACTATGCTACAAAAGTAATGTTGGGTGCAAAAGTGAAAGACTTTAAATTCAGTCCGCGTAAAAAAGGATATGCAATTAAAATTCCTGTATTCTCTTATGAGAAATTCCCTGAAGTAACAAAAGAGTTAGGACCGGAAATGAAATCAACAGGAGAAGCAATTTATTTTATTGATGACCTTACAGATGAATTTTTTCACACAATTTATAGTGAGAGAAATTTATATTTGAGTAAATAGATTTTTATCACAAATTTCACAGATTTACACGGATTTATTTCTGGTAAATCTGTGTTTTTTTTTGACAACGATCCTTTATTTGTTAGTGGTTGTTTTTAAATAGAAATTTTCTTTTCTTGAAGATAAAGGAAATGCAATGATCTAGCTTTAATGGAATTGTATCACGCTAGAAAAATTAAAAAAACAGTAAAGAAATAAAAACAAAAAGGATTCACATTTTATTAATCTAAATCAAAAATTATTTTGTGTAAATCTGTGAAATTATGGTCTCAATATAAAATCACCAATTGCATTTGTGTAATTCAAGAATCCCATCGTTTGCGGAACGGTGCTATGACCGGCATCGGGAATACGATGGGCTTCTTTATAGGTTCCCTGGTAATTGTTGTAAACAACAGCACCATGTGTGTCGATCTTTAAAAAATCATCAGCCTCTCCATGAAACCAGCAGAAAGGTTGTGAAACAGATTTTATTTCTTCGCCATTGTTAATTTTTAATGTTGTAAAAAAATCTCCCGGCATAGACAAACCTGAGGCATCCTGGATCATCGTTTCTGCGGAAGCAAAAGGTGCTTCTAAAATTAATTTGGAGGGTTTCATGCTATAATTTTCAGCACTAAGTTTTGTCGCAGGAGCAGAGCCCATACTAAAACCGTAGATCACTAATCTGTTGTTTGTGAGTCCCTTATTTTTCAGCCATTTTAATCCAGCATCCACATCAGCATATAATCCATCTTCCGTTGATTTGCCTTCCGACATGCCATAGCCGCGGTAATCGATCATCAATACTCCGAAGCGGTTCTTACTTTTTGTGTTCGCCAATAATTTTGCACGTTGCCAGTAAAAATCCATATGGTCTTTGTTGCCATGACAATACATGATAACGGTGTCGGTAGCAATTTTAGAAATATCTCCAATATAGATCGCATAAATGCTTGTAGGGTTTGATTCACTTGATGATTGTGAAGGTAATGTAAATAAATGCACAAGGGAATCATCAATGTGATAAGAATTATCCAAAATAAAATCCACTTCTCCGGTATAATTATCGAGTTTGTATGATTCCAGTTTTGAATTATTGAACAAGTTGTCGTCGAGTGTTAGGCAGCCAGAGAAGGTTGTTGCAATAATAAAAATAGCTAATATTTTTTTCATTTTTGATTTTTGTTTCCAACTTTACACACCCCTAGCCCCTCTCGAGAGGGGAATGGATTGTACTCCGTTGTTTATTTTTAGTACTGATTCGTATTTCGTTTTTATTCGTAATTCGTAGGTCAGAATTTTCTTGTTAAACCAATATACACTCCAAATGCACCTTTTTTATTAAGAGGTGTAACGTAATCAACTACTAGTTTTTCGTTTGAAATATTCGGAGCAATAATTTTTGCTTCAATATTGAAATTCCATTTTTTTCCGGCAAAGCTATGTCCGATCATTGGCATAAAGATCCAGTGATTTTTTTGCTGGAGATCATATTGACGTTTTGATGCAAGCTCAAACCAATTGTCTATTCCTACATAAACAAAGTTCTTTCTTTTTCCATATTCCCAGAATGCATTTATTGCCAGCTGTGGATAAAGTTTATGAGCATCTTTATTTTTATAGATAAAATTTATATTGGGTGTGAAACTCACAGCGGGAAAATAATTCTTTTGTTTTAAAATTTGTTTGGTAGCGCCTAATTCCATTTGGAAATTGCCATAAAGGGCAGAAGTGATGTTGAAGGACGCAAAACCCGTTAAAGTACTGTCGATCCCATAACCGTAATTTGCGCTCAGAAAGGGGATCGGAACTGTTGCCGTTCCGTATTTTAATAATGGCCCACCTACCGAAAGATTAGCGGCATGTTGGTTTTTGCTCAATGGTTTTACGTATCGTGCAGGAGCGCATGAGTATAGTAATAAAACTGAGAATAGGGATGTGATTAGCAGTCGCATAGATATATTTCTTACTGCAAATGTATTCATATTTAATAAAACCCGTAAATTTGTATTCAGAAAATGAAAGATGTTTTTTATACCCTATTAGTCGTTTGGATCGTTTGGAGGATTCTGAATAGTGTCAATTCTGTTCGTACCAAACAAGCTGAACGCCCTTCAACTCCTCCACGTAAGGAAGGCGAAACAACTGTTGATTTTACTCCTCCGAAAAAGAGATCTGTTGGGGATAGTGAAGGTGAGTATGTTGACTACGAAGAGATAAAATAATTGAATTAGAACGTTTCGCAATCTTTACACAACTCAATTTCCTTCTTTTTACCTTTCATAAATTTACGAAGCATTTCTACCCTTAACGGCTTTTGATAAATGGCATATAATTTATCATTTAAAATATTTCCGATAACGCCTTTGGAATTTAAGTCGGCACAGCATACCGTTACATCTCCATTAGGTAATAGAACCAATTGATGCATGAGTAAGCTGCATCCTACTTTGAAACCTTTTTTATTTTTATTTTTCAGCTCTTCTATTTCAACCTCTCCGCCCCAGTTATGTGCATAGCGCAATTCGTATCCGTTTACCATGTTGAGCAATTTTTTGAATTCTTCGCTCATCCATTTTGTATTTAATTTGTTTTCATATTCCACAAGGGTAATAATTCCGGTTGGAATAGGCTTAGCACTTTTTTTATTCAATTCACAAAAGGTAGTTACGTTCTTTACAAAATCATCCCATTTTGCTCTCAGTCGCATTTCTTCAAATTTTTCCTTGTTGCCACCATCCATACTAAACCGGATATTGTCTAGGATCCCTGATCTGATTAAAATGTTTGAGTTTTCTTCATCCAGGATGGTTGCATTTGTAAGTAACGCTATTTTTGGAAAATGTATATTCTTTTCTTTTGCAAAATTCTTGAAGTACTTTATTACATCAAGCATCTCTTCCAGCTTAGGATGCAGCAATACTTCACCTGCATTATAAAGATGGATGGTTTTCAGGTTTGAGAAACGATCATCGGTTAACAGATCTTCGAAGAAATGTTTTAAGGTTTCGGCAGTCATTCTCACTTTCGTCTTTTCGTGGTCGAGCGAGCAGAGTATGCATCTGAGATTGCAGTAACTTACAAATTCGATATTGATCTCTGTAATGGATGCTTTTTTGAACAGACGGAATTTGTAAAATAATAAGTAGTCGATGCTATATGAAACACCTTGCAAAAACTCGATGATCTTCCACACAAAAGTGCTTTTGCCAATTTTCTGTGCAAAAAAGTTTTTAACTTCAAAAGAGTTTACTTGTATACCAAACATGCTAGATTCAATTCAGATGCAAGAATAGCAAGTATTTATGATAAAAAAGATGATTAATATCATTTAAGGAAGGCTTATTCCTTCGTCATTTTTCGCATCAACTTGTAAAAAAGTTTAGGGAAATAGTGTTTAACATAAACCGAAAATATTTCATATTTTCCAACATATTTATGGTCACGATCATTTTTTACAGCCTTCATGATACCTTTTGCACAATCCGCTGCTGACATGCCTTTTTCCTGAGCATCACTTTTTATCCCGTAAGCAGATCCATCTTCTCTTAAAAGTTTTGTGCTCACATCGGTATTGATAAAACCAGGGGTGGCAATCAATACTGAGATATTGTCTTTGTACAATTCTTGTCGCAGTGATTCGAAATAACCGAATAAAGCATGTTTTGACGCTGAGTAGGTGGAATAGAGTGGCAGTCCGTATTTCCCCATGATACTGGTTACAACAACCAGTTTTCCACTTTTTTGTTTTTGCATTACTTTGGCAACAGCTTTCGTTAAATTGATGGTGCCAAAAAAATTCACTTCCATTATTCTTCTGTCGATAGAAGTAGGCGTATTTAGTGCTTTGGTGCGATGGCCCATTCCACTATTGTTGATCAGCACATCAATTTTACCAAATCGTTGAATCACCATTTCAACTTTTTCTTCAATATTTTCGGTATACTCCAGGTCAAGAGGAAGAATAAAATAATTTAGAGAATCGATAGAGCATTTGGCGGCAACACGTTTTAATTCATCTTCCCTTCTGGCTGACAAAACAATTTTGGCTCCTTCTTTAGCAGCTATGTATGCTAATTCTTCACCTATTCCTGATGATGCACCCGAGATCCAGATTATTTTATTTTGTAGTTCCATTCGTTATTGTCAAATTTTCAAATTGACATATTTTCAAATTATTTTTTATTCTTATCCTGAAAATCCAAAGATGTGACACCAATGAATTTTAAAAATTTCTTAGCATTTATTTTTAATGTTTCTTTGATCTCGGTAATGGCTGTTTTTGCTATGCCTTCATCAGGCCTGGTTTTAAAGCGTGAATCGCGATAAACAAAATCTTTTGCGGCAGGAGTATAATAATAGCAATAAAAAGATTTACGACTTTCGTGTTCAGGTATATTGATCTTTGCATACCCATGATAGGACGTTTCATCGGTTACCATTATTGCAGCCTGATTAAAATATGGCATTACTTTGGAGATACAGTTTTTTACATCTTTATCCCAAAATTCGAGAGCTCCGCCATATTCATCTTTCCAGTTTTTATTTAAATAAATAAGAAGATTTATTCTGCGGTGTAATTTTTCGGCAGTATTCATATTTACATCCACGTGAACATCTACAAAACTGCCCGGTCCGCCTTGATGCACGCCTGACCCTAATGAATCGTATGTAGAACTTAATCCTTCAATTCCGGTCACCTTGCTGATCCATTCATACATTTCAGGTGAATTCAAAAAATCACGAAGTGCATTGAATTGTGGATGATATCTATCTAAATGATATTCTTCAGATTTATTTTCATTGATGCTTTTGCGTTTTACATTCAGGGTATCCAATTTCGGAAAGTTCTCGAATAGCGTATTCGCAACATCATTCTGCAAAAAGTTGGGCAATGCAATATGTTTGCAGGGTGCAGCAGTTTCAAATTGTTTACGCAACTCCTGAATCTTTATTTCACTTAAATAATCTGTATTTATAAGGTTTTTCATTGTTTCAGTTCGTTTTTGATATTATGCAATTCAGTGCAAGACTTTCAGTTTCTAAAAATATTTTTTTTTATGACGTCATTGCGAGGAACGAAGCAATCTCAAAGGAAAAGCATTGTTTATAGATTGCTTCGTTCCTCGCAATGACGCGTTAATTTGTCATTTGTTAGAAAGAATTTTATTCTTTCATTATCCAACCTATGCAATCCAGTGCATAATGGTTTAGTACTTATTATTTATTGCTTTATGTCATAGAATTTCGCTCCCCGATCATTTAAAACAGTCCGACAATTAATTTTATTTATGTCAGGTTCATTTTTTGTCTGTTTCTTGAAGGATAAGCACTTCCTATACAAAAATACGTAAATATTGCTGATTTTATCATCCCTTTTTGGTCTAAAAGGTTCATTATTTAACAGTTTTTAGAATAAAGAAAACGATAGGTAAATGGCTTTTTAACTTATATTTGTGAACTAAGTATATCATTGGTATTCAAAATCAATTCGTATAAAAAGAGCTTTTGTAAAGCCTATACATAAAAACAAACAAATTCGTTTACTATGAAAAACACCCTTTTAAAATCACTTTTGCCAATTGCGGCCGGTTTTATAATTTTTATCGTTCTCACTTTTGGTTATTTAACTCCTTTGACAAAAGGAAAAGTGATCGTTCAAAGCGATATGATCCAGAATAAAGGAATGTCAAAAGAAATTATTGATCATAGAAAAAAATATGGCGATGAACCTTTATGGACAAACTCTATGTTTGGTGGGATGCCTGCCTATCAGATAGCAGTTTCCTATCCTTCCAACCTAATAACTCCTTTGCGTAACGCATTTTTCTTAGGCTTTCAAACACCTGCTAATATGGTGTTTTCATATATGATGGGATTTTTTATTTTATTGCTTGTGTTAAAAGTTGACAAATGGTTAAGTATTGTTGGTGCAATCGGTTTTGGTTTCTCTGCCTTC
Organism: Bacteroidota bacterium; assembly: GCA_947476185.1. Taxonomy (GTDB): domain Bacteria; phylum Bacteroidota; class Bacteroidia; order 2-12-FULL-35-15; family 2-12-FULL-35-15; genus 2-12-FULL-35-15. The sequence goes on along the minus strand of CANJPX010000007.1, from coordinate 75,485 downwards.
TTTTTTCTCATTATTGATGCCGGTCATAATACACAGGCATTAGCGATTGCCTATATGGCACCGGTATTTGCCGGAGCGATATTAGTTTGCAGAGGCCGATATTTATTAGGAGGAGCATTAACGGCCTTGTTTTTTGCCTTGGAATTAGTTTGTAATCATCCTCAGATCGGATATTACCTGGTCTTGTTCCTATTTATCTACGTTGCTTTCGAGTGGTTTGCCCGATTTAAACAGAAAGAGTATAAAGAAATTTTGAAAGGTTTTGCGGTATTTGCAGTTGCCGGAATATTAGCGGTAGGTTGCAATGTGACTAATCTTTGGAGCACTTATGATTATTCCAAATCAACAATTCGTGGTCCATCAGAATTAACATCTTCAAAAGGAGCAACAAATCAAACATCGGGATTGGATAAGGATTATGCTACTCAATGGAGTTTAGGAAAAGCAGAAACAATGACACTTATGATCCCCGGATTTAAAGGTCGCTCTTCCAGTTTAGCAATTGGTGAAAATAAGAATGCTTTAAAAGATGTTGATCCGCAAATGAGAGAAAATATTTCAAACTTTCGTCAATATTGGGGTGATCAGCCATTTACCGAGGCTCCCTATTCGGGCGCAATCGTAGTGTTTTTATTTGTTTTGGGTTTGTTCATCGTGCAAGGAAGGTTGAAATGGGCCTTATTAACAGCGACTATTCTTTCCATCATGTTGGCATGGGGACATAATATGATGTGGTTAACCAGTTTGTTTTTAGATTATTTTCCGGGCTATAACAAGTTCAGAGCGGTAACAATGATCTTGGTAATTGCAGAACTTGCAATTCCATTACTTGCCATATTGGCTGTAGATAAAATAATTAAAACACCTGATATTTTCAAGCAGAAAATTAAATTGAAATTCGGAGGAAAAGAGATCAGTTTTCAAAACGCATTCATTGCATCGTTTGCTATGACCGGAGGATTGTCACTTCTTTTTTATTTATTTCCAACTGTTTTATCAAACTTCTCCTGGGTAAAAGATGCTGAATATTTTGACCAGATCGCGAAAAGTAATGGGGCAGACATTGCCCAGAAATTTATCGACAATGTTGAGATCGCCCGTGTTGCACTTTTTAAATCTGATGCTATTCGCAGCTTCTTATTTATTTCTGTTGCTGCAGTCTTAATATGGCTGTATGTGAAATCAAAATTGAATTCAACAGTACTGATCCCTATACTTGGGGTGTTGATATTATTTGATCTGGCCTTAGTTGATAAAACATATTTGAACGATAAAAATTTTACCAATAAAAAAGAAGCAGAAAATCCATTTCCGATGACGGCAGCGGATAAAGCTGTTTTGGAGGATACAGATCCAAATTACAGAGTGTTGGATATCACAGATCAGTCAAATGGTCCGTTCAACAGTGCAAGGGCTTCCTATTATCATAAATCGATCGGTGGATATCATGCAGCTAAATTAAGACGATACCAGGAGTTGATTGATGCACATATTGGAAATGAAATGCAGAATATACTTGGAACATTGAGTAAGAGTCCTTCGGATTCTGCTATTCGCGCAACATTTTCTCAACAAGGTGTTTTGAATATGTTGAACATGAAATATCTCATCTATAATACAGAAGCGCCTCCCATCCAAAATAGATATGCATTAGGAAATGCATGGTTTGTGAGTGATTTGAAAATGGCTAAAAATGCTGATGAGGAATTAAAAACTGTTGGCGAAATAAATCCTGCAAAAACAATTGTTGTGGATGAAAGGTATCAATCTCAATTGGATGGATTTACTCCCAAAGCAGATCCTTCTGCTACAATTAAACTTACCGAATATAGAGCAAATGATCTTAAATATGAATCAAATGCAAGCACCGAGCAATTAGCTGTTTTTTCGGAGATCTATTTTAAAGATTGGAATGTTTATGTTGACGGACAGTTGAAACCTTATTTTAGTGCCAATTGGGTGTTGCGTGCAATGCGCGTCCCTGCTGGAAAACATAACATCGAATTTAAATTCGAGCCAACGAAATATTATACCGGTGAAAAAATTTCATTAGCAAGTTGTGTAGTGTTGTTTGGATTTGTTGGAACATCACTGTTTCTGGCTTGGAAAAGAAGAGAGGATTAAATTATTAATATCGAGAAGCGTATCCGAAGGTTTCTATTTGGATATTCTTCTAAATGTTAACCGATACTCTTTTTAGATTTTTTCTGATCTTATTATTTATTTCAGGTGCGGCTTCTGTTTTCAAAAGGAGCAAAATAAATACTCCCCCCACAATTAGACTTCTTATTGCAATATCCAAATAGAGATTGTACAGATATGGGATAAGCAGTCCTGGTAAAATTGCAACAACAGCGATCAGAATTAATTTCAGCGTATTATTATTATAAGGTTGCATTTTGTACTTATAGTAAAGAATTAGATAACGTAAAGCATTTCCAAGGGTAACGGCAATGGCGGAAGCTATTGCAGACCCTGTGATTCCGTATATTGGTATCAGAATCCAGTTGGCAGCAATCGTGATCAGCACCAAAAAGATCACAAAAAAAGTATCGTAACGATAATATTTAGAGTTTGCTAAAATCACTTGATTGATCCCTGTAGCCATTTCAATTAGATATCCCGCACCCACAATTAAAATAACATTTTTTCCGGAAGCAAACTCTGGTCGAAGCAAATGCATGATGTTATCGATATTTGCGCAAATGCCGATATATAAAAGTATTCCGATAGCCAATTGGCTATTGCAACTTTGTTTGTATAGTTTATGAATTTCTTGGATCTTGTTTTCTTTAAAATTTTCAGCGACTACACTGGACATGATTCGATACAGCGATCTAGCAGGTATTAAAATAATGGTGCCGAAATAAAATGCAATCCCGTAGATTCCTGTTTTTTCTTCGCCAAGTATCTGTGTCACCATTATTGCATCAATATTCACAATGATCGCACCTGCACCTCCGGCAAGGATAGAGTAAAAACTAAGCTTCAGCATTTCGTTACGTAACTCTTTGCTTAAAAATCCTCTGATTGGTTTAATATGCCATTCTTTTTGTTTGATAATATAATAGACCAACATTAAAGTTGGTAAACAAGTGAAGCTGATGTATAAAAGGATAAAGGTATTAAATTCCAAAAAATTTAAAAAGTAGGCAAGGAGCAGGATCAAAATTAAGATTCGTTGTAAGAACTCTTTAGTAAAAGAACCAATAACAGAATTATAACTTGCTCTAAGGTAACTATCCAAAATGTTAAAAAATACCGTGAAGAAGGTGAGCGGCATTAAATAAAAAAGATAGGTAATAAAAAGCGGAGATTTTGATTGGTTGCTTTCAATTAATTGTGGCTGAAAAAATAAAAAAGTAATATAGCAAAGTAAAAATCCAATCAGCGTGACAACCAATGCATAAAATAAAAAACCATGATGACCAGTATCTTTATTTCTGAAGTAAGGAAAAAAACGGATGGTAACGGAGGTGAAACCAAGATTTGCAAATTGAGAAAACAGAGCCGCGTAGGAAACTAAGATTCGTAAAACACCATTTTCGGAAAGTGTTAAAATATTCCCTAAGGTCATTACCGTAATAAAACCCAAGCCTGCTCCTAAATAGGAATAGATAGCGTTTTTTGTGGCTTGTTTTTCAATTATTCCCATTTGATAATTTTAGAATTCAGGATTTTAGAATTAGGAGTTAATAATATTTCTTCCTAAAAAGGTTTCCTGAAAATCAAATATGATCCCAATTTAAAGGTGTTCCGGCTTTGATATCTTTTTTAGCTTTTTTGCCGGCTACTTCATCCCAATGTTTAGGAGCTAAACCATTTGCAGGACGAATGATCTTCAAATTTTCTGCACTCAATATTTCGCCTGATCTTATATCTTTTGAAACGTAGATAGAACGTTTGAATTGTAAGCTTTTTTCTTCTGCCGGCAAAATCTCCGTTTGGATTTTTCCTAAAGATAAAAAGGCTCGTTCTGTTTCCAGCACCAATAATTTTAATTCTTCGGGCTCTAAAGAAAATGCACTGTCAACACCGCCATCGGCTCTGCGAAGTGTAAAATGTTTTTCAATAACTCTAGCTCCCAATGCAACCGCCGCAACAGATGTACCAATACCCATTGTATGATCCGATAATCCTACAATACAATCATACGTGTTGATGAAATCAGGAATGGTAACAAGATTAGTGTTTTCAGGTGTTGCCGGATATGTACTTGTGCATTTCAAAAGAATAATATCTTTGCATCCCGCTTTTCTTAAAACGGCAACTGCTTCATCCACATCTTTCCGGCTAGTTACTCCTGTTGAAACGATGACAGGTTTACCTGTTGCAGCAACCTTTTTAAGTAAAGGATGGTGTGTGTTTTCGAATGATGCGATTTTGTATGCCGGAACATTTAAGGATTCTAAAAAATCAACTGCGGTTTCATCAAACGGAGAACTAAAAGCCTCCATGCCTTTTTCTTTTGCCCTATCGAAAATTGCTTTATGCCAGTCCCATGGTGTATGAGCAAGATTATATAGTTCATGTAACTCCTTTCCATTCCACAATGAATTTTTGTCATTAATGGTATAGGCTCCTTTCATTGTGATGGTATCGGCAGTATACGTTTGCAGTTTTAAAGCATGTGCACCGGCTTCTGCTGCCGCATCAACAAGTTCAAATGCTCTTTCCAAAGATTGATTATGGTTGCCACTCATTTCTGCTATTATGAATGGTTTGTGGTTAGGACCTATTGTAAAATTTCCAATTTTTATATCGTTCACGAAACTTTATTTTTAAATAATTTGTAGCTTTTAATTCCTTGTTCAATTGTTATTTCTTCATTTGAAAATCCGGCTTTTTTAAATATTGCCAGTGATGCCTTGTTTTCTGCTTTTATGTATGCTGTAATTGTATCTGAATCATGTCGGCTCAAATAATCATTAGTAGATTTTATTATCATTTCTGAACCAAGTGATTTACCTCTAAAGGATTCATCAATTGAAATACCAATTAAAATCTCTTTTTCATTGTTTGCAATTCGAACTTGCCCGATAGGCAAATTATCTTCATTAAAAAATAAGTAAAAATTGTAATCTTTTGATTTAATATTTTTTAAAAACCACTTAATGTGATTCTCATATTCAACTTTGTTTTGGTTATAAGAATTGCTTCTGACTAACTCATCATTTGTCCAATTGAAATAAAGGTCAGCATCTGATTCTTTTGCGAATCTAAAATGTATTTTTTCGGTAATTAAATTCTTGAATATCTCTTTAAGCCTTTTGGGAGAATTTCCATCGATCATTTTTTTCTGATTTTGTATTAACCTATTCAGCTTTTCCGGATGATCTATAATGTCTATTAATTTTGTTTTGATCTCAGGAATTGTAATAGCATTCATATCCCCAAAATTAATCAAAGTATTGTGCTTTTCCATACCTGTCAAAATCCCCAATTGATTTTCGGCTGTGAAGCCTGAAATTACGCCAATTCCAATTGCACAGGATTCCAATGAAATGCTGCTTGCCGGACAAATGGAAACATCGCAAACTGTTAAGAGGGAAGCTAACTCGTCTGCAGATATTTCGAAATGTTTGATGATCTTAACATGCGAATTTTGTTCGATCAATTTATCAATACTTTTTAAATTAGGATTGATTGAGCCGAGCATCAAATGGATCTCTTCAATTCCTTCTGTTTGAATTAAAGCTTCTGTATATTTTTGAGTGATATTATTTATGTCTGCCGCACCCATACTGATAAAAACCTTTTTTACAGTCTTTATTATTTTTGTTTCAGTTGAGGACTTAAGAAATGCTTTCCGAAGCAGAATATAGTCGAGTCCTAGAAATAATTTACTGTATCCTTCCATTGAATAAACAGTTTTATCTATACCTGCAGCATGATTGATTATTACGTCTGCAAGGTGATGCCAACTGTGCAAGTCGTCAATGACAACCAATTTTGATCCTTGTTTTTTAATTGCTTTTTGATAGTCCGTATTAAAATGATAACCATCTAAAATAACAATATCGCAGGGTTCTAAAAATTGTGAAAAATGCAATGCGTCTGAATTATAGTCATCTGTTTTTGGCAAATGAATGATCGTTTCAGTAACAGAATGTATCGTTCTAATTACACTATCTGTTGGATCTTGGATTGCGAAAATAACATTAAAATCATCTTTTAGCATATCAGCTAATGCTAAACAACGAATCACATGCCCCATTCCTATTGAGGTTCCACCATCAGCCCGTATGATGATATTCGTTTTCAATATTTATATTTTTTTTGTTCAATGTGCGCGTTGATAGCAACTAATTCTGGGTGAGCATTTAAAATTGCTTCGATTTCATTATAGGGAAGTGTCTCGGCTTTGTATTTTTCAATCAATGTTTTTATCAATTCAAAATCATCGGCAGTATCAACAGTTATTCTTAATCCGTTATTTTTTTGATCTTGTTTAACGTGATATAATTCAACTTCTCCTGAGCGATTGTTCCAGATATAAGGCGTAACATGTTCTAAGTCGGATTCCAACGTAGCATTCTTAAAAGCCTCATCTAATAGTTTAAATGAAAAGATCTCAAAATCAAAACCTCTGGCAAATGTTCTTTCAATTCCATTGCCCATATATAAATTCTGATTGTTTAATTTTAAATATTTTTCGACACTGTTTCTTATTAAATGCGGATCGATTAGTGGACAATCAGAAGTAACGCGGATGATAATATCGAAATTGAATTTTTTTGCTGTTTCATGAAATCGGCTCAAAACATTATTTTCGCTTCCGCGATGAGATCTTATTTTGTGAATTTCTGCAAACTCAACAACACAATTATCCGTTGAATTTACTGTGGTGGCAATTGCAATATCAAAACCTGTTTTTTGCAATCGTTCAATATGGTATTGTAAAAGTGGCTTATGATTCAATTCCTTAAATATTTTAGCAGGCAAGCGAGTGCTTGTCATACGAGCTTGCGTAATGATGCCAATATGTGGAAGTGTTGTTGACACTATTTTTTAATAAAATTTAGGATCGTGGAAATAACATATTCTTGATCTTCATCAGTCAATGAGTGATACATTGGGATACTCAAACATTTTTCATAATATGCTTCCGCATTTGGTAGGTCTCCCTTTTTATGTCCGAATTGTTTGTAATAAGGCATCAAATGTGCGGGCACATAATGAACTTGGGGGAAAATATTATTCGCCCTTAAATGATCATAAAGTGCAAGTCGGCTTTTTATCTGAATTACGTATAAATGATAGGCATTTCCTTCAAATGAAATCGGTTTTATAATATCCGAATTCTTGAATGCTGCATCGTATTTTCTTGCAATTGTTCTCCTTCTTTCAAGATTTTCGTCAGCTCTTTCTAGCTGTGAAATACCTAGTGCTGCCTGGATATCCGTTAATCTGTAATTGTATCCGAGTTCTTGCATTTCATAATACCAACCACCTTGCGCAACTTCATCCGTACTGTTTTTATATTTACCAGGATCTTTCGTTATCCCATGTGTTCGCAACAATAACAATTTTTCGTAGAGCGCTTTATTGTTGGTGGTAATCATTCCTCCTTCACCTGTAGCGATATGTTTTACAGGATGAAATGAAAAAATAGCCAGGTCTGCAAAATTTCCGTTACCACATTTTTGTTTTTTATTATTGCTGTCAATGAAATATCCTCCTGGAGCGTGACAAGCATCTTCGATGATCCAGCAACCGAATTCATCTGCTAATTTTCTGAATGCTTCCAGGTTAACGGTATTGCCTGCAAAATCAACAGGTAAGATTCCTTGGAAATATCCTTTCGGATGTTTCTCAAGCAAGGCACGTACTTTATTTATATCCAATAAAAATGTTTCCGGATCGATGTCTGCAAAAAAAACTTCGCCACCGCAATAGCGAACACAATTTGCAGAAGCAGCAAAAGTAATGGAGGTAGTTATTACCCGTGACTTTTCATTAACATTTAATGCCATCGCACATAAATGCAAAGCGGCAGTACCGTTAGCTAATGCAACAGCATATTTTGAACCAATGTAATTGGCAAATTTTTCTTCAAAAGCGGCTATGCTTGGCCCTTGCGTTAAAAAATCGGATCTAAGAATAGAAACAACAGCTTCAATGTCACCTTCAGTAATTGTTTGACGACCGTATGGAATTGCTTTTGAGTTCAATGTTTTAAAGTTTACAGGTATGTTAAAAAATTAAATTTTGAATTCTTAAATTGAACAGAGAATTAAATGCTGAAGGATGGATCAACATGCTCAATAATTAATTTTCTAATGTCTTCAACATTGATCCATTCTTTGTTTTCACCCGAATTGTATTGAAATCCTTGTGGTACAAGCGATGCATTAAAATGTTTTATATACTCTTTTACATTGAATACAGGAACCTGTGGTAGTATTGCGTAATATTTTCCAAGGTCATACGTAGAAAAAGAATCGGAAGAAGTGATCATTTCCTCATGTACCTTTTCGCCTGGACGGATTCCAATCACGTCTTGTTTGCATTCCGGTCCGATAGCAGTTGCTACATCAACAATTTTATAAGAAGGTATTTTAGGAACGAAGATTTCACCACCCCATGCAGTTTCCATGGCATGTAAAACCATATCAACTCCTCCTTGCAATGAAATATTGAAACGTGTCATATTGGGATCTGTTATCGGCAATATTCCTTCTTTTTTCTTTTTCATAAAAAATGGGATCACAGAACCGTTTGAGCCCATTACATTTCCGTAACGAACAACAGAAAATTTAATATCAGCTTTCCCTTTGATATTATTTGCTGCTACAAATAATTTATCGGAACAAAGTTTTGTTGCACCATACAGGTTGATTGGGGCAGCAGCCTTATCCGTTGAAAGCGCTACAACATTCTTAACGCCCATTTCTAACGCAGCATTGATCACATTTTCAGCACCTAAAACATTTGTTTTCACACATTCCATTGGGTTGTATTCAGCAATAGGAACATGTTTCATGGCTGCAGCATGTATCACATATTCAATTTCGTTAAATGCTTTTTTTAATCTGTCAAAATCTCTGATATCTCCAATGAAATAACGTATTGCAGGAAATTTTGCATGAGAATACTCCTGCGCCATTTCAAATTGCTTTTGCTCATCTCTGGAAAAGATAACCAGTCGTTTTACATTCGGGAATTTGGAGAGAATATTTTTTGTTAAATGCTTGCCAAGTGAGCCTGTACCACCGGTAATTAAAATTGATTTTCCGTTTAAATCCAACATTGTTTATGGTTTAGTTATAAAAGCCAAAATTAAGCAGAGTTTACCGAAATACCAAAGATTTCAGAAAAAGGAGGTGAAGGGTTTAACCCCTTTATTTTGTTGTGTTTAAGGAAGTAAAATCCACAATATTTTCAAACTTGTGTTTATTCGCTTTTAGCCATTCCAGATCCTTGTCCCACCACTTGAAATTCAGTAAAAATGCGATTTGCTCTTTTTCAAAACGGTATTTTATTATTTTGGCGGGAACTCCGCCAACAATGCTGTATGGTTCAACGTCTTTCGACACAACCGCTCCTGATGCAATGATTGCACCGTCTCCTATTTTTACACCGTATTTGACCGTAACATTGTTACCGATCCATACATCATTTCCAATAAAAGTCCGTGGAAATTCCTCAAACAGATTCTTGTCCACAATAACTAATCCTGACGCTTGTCCGATAGTAGAATAGAAGAGTGGATGGCTGGAAACAAAGGTAGAAGAAGGATGAGCTCCTAATCCTGTAAATACATTGGGTCCGATACACGTAAATTTTCCAACTTCTGTATTATATACTTGAGAATCTCTGGAAACATAGCTATAGTCGCCAAGAGAAGAATCTCTGAGGCGGGAAAATTTTTGTATCGTATTGTATTTTCCAAACTGACAGTTTTTAATTACTGCCATGTATTCAATTGTTAAATGTTTTGATGAATGTTTCAGTTGAAGCTTGAATTTTGTGAAGATCCATCTCAACCAATACGTAAAAGGATTTTGAAATAGTGATAACATCTTAATTTATTTTTTTTCGCTCAAAAGCATCAATGAATGACAGTTCGCTGCAATTGTAGATCTTGCAATTTTGATGTACAGCATATTTATTAAGTGCAATATACCCATAAAATGCTTTGCTCCATGCTGTCAGAATTTCATGCATTTTAAATGTTTCATTAATATAAATTCCCTTGTTAAACGGTCTGTATTTTACGTTTTCTTCATTTTCAAAAAAGTGAACATCCTTAACACATACTACATTGTTCTCATCGACATGCAAATTTTGATGCCATGAGTGATCAGCACCAACTAAATATATTTCCTTGAATCCTAAGTTTATTGATAAAAATATAGATGCGACCAAAACATTCTGCGATTGCGGCATAGCCAGATTCTTTTTGTAAAACCAATTGGCGATAGTTTCGGAGCCATTAAAAACGGTATAGTTATAGTATTGTAATTTTATGTTGCTATTTTGTTTGCAAAGGTTTGTATATCGATCGGAGCGAGATGCAATTTGTGGAATAAATAAATTCAGTGTCCAGTTTGTTTTTGATCTTAACGCTTCTATTGTTTCAACAACAATTTCTCCATCACTTTTCCAGAAACTATCATCGAGGATCACATAATATTGAGGTTTTAATTCTGAAAATTCAGATGTAGTGGCAAAGCTGTTTACGCAAACCAATTGATTTTGTTTAAAAAAATCATTGTGTTTTATTAAGGAATCTTTAAGTGAAGGACCATTTCCTAACACAATGCAACTGTTATTTTCTGTTTCTGGTAATTTCAGATTGAATTTTGAACGAATGAAAATTTTAATGATTGAAAGGGAAGTATCAATCAATTTGCTGATGGTATTTGAAGATCTATTATAAGTGTTTTCCAGGCTCATCCTTAAGCAAAAGTAAGAAAATATTGGTTTTTACTAGTAGATGGATACAACTAATTATTGCTTACTTTTGTTCATAAGTCGACTTAAAGAACAAATGTCTACCCCTAAGATCAGTATAATAACGGTTATTTATAATGGTGCTTCTTTGATAGAAGCGACGATAGGAAGCGTTTTGTCGCAGACGTATTCAAATATTGAATATATTATTATTGACGGTTCTTCCACAGATAATACGCTCGGAATAATAAACAAGTATAAAGATCGAGTAGCTTTTTTAATTTCAGAAAAGGATAAGGGCATTTACGATGCAATGAATAAAGGATTAAAGAATGCCACCGGAGATTATGTGCTTTTTTTAAATGCCGGTGATGAATTGTTCTCTAAAAAAACGATTGCCTCTGTTTTTGCTTTGGAGGAGGCGGATGTTTATTACGGTAATACTGCAATAGTCAATAAACTTGGACTTGTGCTTGGCGACAGACGATTATCTCCACCTGAAAAATTAAATTGGAAGAGTCTGCAGTTTGGAATGTGCGTTTCACATCAGTCGTTCATAGCAAAACGAACTTTGTGTGAACCTTATGATCTGAATTATTCTATTAGTGCTGATATAGATTGGGTGATCAGAATTTTGAAAAAAGCAAAGATGATCGTTAATACAAAAATTTATATTTCAAAGTTTTTAGAAGGCGGAACATCAGATAAAAAAAGGAGGTCCGCTTTAAAAGAGCGATTTGTCGTAATGACTAAACATTACGGTTTCCTTTCAACATTTTTAAATCACATTTATATTTTTTTAAGATATCCCTTTCATAAATTATTTAAGAGAACAATGACCTGAGAAATTGGTTGTCGTAAAATAAGTACAAGAAAATAGCAAAAAAAAGCCCCGAGTATTCGGGGCTTTTTTTTAATTTAATTTTTTTAGGAGAGCTTCACAATCTTTTTTTGCCTTTATATCATCTTCACATGCAGGAGTTGTTTCCAGTGCTTTTTGTGCCCAGATTTTTGCTTCCACATTCTTCCCCATTTCATAATAGGTTTGAGCTAATTCGTATTTATGATTCATGTATTTTGGCTCAAGAGCAATTGCCATTAAAAATGCCTTTATGGCATCATCATAAGAACCACCTGGAGGAACACCACCGAAAAAAGAATTTATCATTGCCTTTTCTATGGCATTAAATCCGGCAATAGTTCTATGCCAGCGGCCAAGTATATGGTAGGCTCCTGCTAATTTCGGATTCAAAACGATTGCCCTGTCCACTTCTGCTTTCATCAATTTAGCATTGGCAATTTTTTGTTTTGAACTTGCATTTTCATTGATTCTCCCTATTGCCATTGCATATGCAAAATGTGCGTCTGCGTTTGTTTCTTTTAATTTGATAGCCTTTTTTGCAAGATATTCTGCTGTCTTATAGAATTTGATTTTATCAGCTTCCGCTGCATAAAAATATCCATACTTGGAATAACAATAACTTGCATATTGAACATAGTTCACATTGCTGGAATCTGATTTTAGAAGCATTTGAAAGATAGGGAAGGCTTCTTTGTAATTAAATTCCAATTTCAATTTATACGCTTTTGCATATTGTTCTTCACTGGTTTGTGAAATTGCAGAAAGCCCGGTGATGACAGCAAAAAGGAGGATGATTATTTTTTTCATAGTTGTTTATTAATAGTTAATAGTTTTTAAAATAATTATTAAAAAGCTCTGCTTATGCCAATTACAAAGCGGTATTGAATATAATTTTTGTCCGTAGCCGGAATTTGATTTAAAAATAATGGCATATCAAATCGAATAGTTAAGGGATCAACCGTTTGTAATGGTCCAAACTTTTTGATCGTTAAGGTCGCCCCTAAACCTGCGTCAGCTCTAATATCCGACATTTTTAAGATCGCATCGGTTGGTTTATTATAATTGATGACCCCTGCATCACCAAATAAATAGGTGCTTAATTTAAATGTTTTTGTTAACCAGTTTTGTTTTTTTATTTTCACAATACCACTAAATTCAAGTTCAGCATTTATTGAAGCACCTGTGTTTCCTTTATATGTGTATACAATTGTTCCATCACTTTGTACTTGCGGATCAAAATATCCGGAATATCCTCTCAGGTTTAATCCTCCACCTGAGTGGAAAATATTTGTGGAAGCACCATATTCTGCCCAGGCCGGATCAAAAAATCCTTGTGAACGGGTATACTTATTCTCCATCATTTCTTCAGGGTTTGCTCCTGCTAAGAACAAGGAAGATTCACTTGCCCAATTTTTTCCTGTTCCAAATTGTCCGTATACTCTTGTACTTAAAAGTAAGCGCCATAATCGGGTACGGTTGATCACGTTTAAATTTATAGTTTGAAAATCATAATCGCTCATGATCGCTGAAGAACGCATGCCAAGATCAATAGAGCCTGCTCCGGCAGCGTAATTGTAAGTGTGATTTAATCCGAAATTTATTGTATTGTTAAGTTGATTTGGTGTCCATTCTTTCGGTAATAATAAATATGGAAGATCATTTAATCCTTTTCTATACATCGATTTAAAGAACATATATAATTTGTTTTTTCCTTTGGTATCTTTCCTGTCGAAGCCCACAGTATATCCATTCAATCCATCCAAAGCTTTCGCTGCAAAATAAAAGGACGATCCTTTCATAAATTTATCTGTAGCTGTACGGTAACTAATTTTCCAACTCACATTGTCGTAAAGGTCTTTTGCATTTTTTTCGGTTGTTGAATCAAGATAATTATGTCCTAATCCTGTATTGAACCAAACACTTGCATCGAAAATGTGCTTGTAGGCCATATAATTTCCATTCATGTTCAATCCAACTTTTAACCCGTCATAGCCGTTATACCAAACATCCGGACGGGCAAATAATTCGTAGCTGGTCCAATCGGATGGATTATAAATTTTTGAATCAAATCTGTATTTTACCGGAAACTTTTGATTGTTGTTAAGCATATTCGCATCTGCCAGTCGTGTGCTCGGATCAATTATCACATTTGCTATTCCACCGGGAACATTTAAAGTGGTAGTATATGTTTTTTGCACATTATCCCATCCGATCCATCGTGGAAGAACTTTTGATTTTGTTTGTTTAATGAACCAAGTATTTGGAATGTGATAATAATATACACTGTCGTTTTTTCCGACCACTGCAAAATCGATTGGCATTTGCATTCCCTTGCGTTCGAAAGTGATATTATAATCACCACTTGCTTTCCCTTTTTTTACTGATTTTACCGAATAGTCGATCGTTTTAGATGTTCCCATCCATTCGTCAAAAAACCAGTTCAGATCAACATGGGTGTATTGTATAACAGAATTTCTAAAATCTTCCAAGTAGGGATGGGCAAATTTCCATTGATTAAAATAATTACTTATTGCCGCCTTAAATAATGAATCGCCAAGAGTATACTGCAAATTATATAACATGGTTGCAGTTTTCATATATACCTGTGAATATCCGCCACCATGGCGAATAGCCCCATTGTACATATCTGAATGCATGGACATAAATGTTTCTACATCTTTTGTTGCAGAATTCATGTAGCCATTGTACACTTCACTGTTGCGGACATAATCAGGCTCCGTAAAACGTTTTACATAGTTTGATTTCGGAACATAGGAGATCTTTTCTTTTCCATCGATTCGTTCATAGGTCCAGGCTGTCACAAATTGAGTGAACCCTTCATCCAGTGCAGGGCAATACGTTTCATTTGAACCTACCATTCCAAAAAACCAGTTGTGACTGATCTCATGCGCAAACAGGTCTCTGTAGTCTGGATCAAATCCTCCGCATAATGTAAGCATCGGATATTCCATTCCATCTTGCGCATCGGCAACGATCATTTTTGCGTAGCCATATTTTCCGAAATCTTCAGAATTAACTCTAATGATCTTTGCGGTATAATCGGCGGCATTCAGCCATCCAATAGCATGTGGTTCCTGCACAAGTGCAATACATTTAATTCCATTCCATTCTGTTTCTCCAATCCGATAAGTAGGGTCAGCGGTAAGTGCGAAGTCATGGACATTCTCAGCATGAAATAACCATGTTTTTGTAGTTCCGTTTGGCTCAATGATCACAGAAGGTTTTTCATTCCATGGTTTTTTGCTGAAATTTTTGATATCTAATTTCGCTCGCAGATCAGCAGGTAAAACCTCATTTCTATTCAGTAACATTCCTGTTGCATCAAGTATATAGTTGTTCGGAAAAGTAAAGGCAACATCAAATGTTCCATAATCACCGTAGAACTCGTGATCCATATGCTGGTCTGTGTCCCATCCGGCTTTACGGTCATAAACCGAAATACGGGGATACCAATGAACCACATCGTAATGTTTGTATCCAAATGAATTAAACATCTTCATCCGGTTACGGATAGTGCCGTTATCAAAATACGTTTTGAAATTTATCTTTAATGCGATATTCTCACCCGATTTCAAGGGCGTTGGCAGATACACTTTCAATATAGTATTATCCAATTCCATCTTCAGATCAACATCATTTGCTGTGATCTTGGATACAACGGTTCCTAATCCCTGTTCTTGATATTTTCCGAATTTTACTTTGATGTCATTGTTTTTGTAAAGATCCGATAAGTAAGAGCCTTTTACCTGAGCATTACTATATAAATGAAAATAGACAAAGGACAACTCATCAGGAGAATTGTTATAATAGGTCAATGCCTCAGAGCCCTCAATAATATCCGTTTTATCATCAATCGAGGCGGAGATCTTATAATGTACATCTTGTTGCCAATAGCCTTCGTATGGTTTTCTGTTTTTCCAGTAGTATTGATTACTGCTATTTTGAAAATTGCTTTCTGGAAATTGAGCAAAAGAATTCATTGCTATTGAAAACAATGCAAGTAATAATAGTGTTGACTTCTTCATATATTTATATCGTACTATAAATTCTATTGTAAATATAGAAGATTTTTGGATAACGGAATGGGGAATTTTATTTGAGATCCTGTTCTTTTTTTAGCGTTGGATCGTTTGTTTTTTGGTTGAAGAATGTAAAAAAAACGTTTTCGTGACCGGAGTGGTTTCATTATTTAAATAACCATGGCTGTGTTTATTTTTTATTGAAAGCAGCACTCCGATTCGAAAACGTTTTAAATTGAAGATCACAAACAAATAATCTTTTTATTTTCGTTTGCAAGTTACCAATATATTTAGTAACATTGTGCTAAATATATTAGCAATGTCGAAAATAGCCAAAAACATTAGTGTCTTGAGAGCACTGAAAAAATTATCTCAAACTCAGTTAGCGGATGAATTAGATATTTCCCGCTCCCGATTAGGTTCATATGAAGAAGGAAGAGCCGAGCCTCCCTACGATCTTTTAATTAAAATAGCCGATCATTTCCACATTGCAATTGATGCATTGGTGCGTGGTGATTTGGCGAAAACCGACCCCGAATCATTATTGGAAGTTGGTAAAAATAGAATTCTGTTTCCTGTGATCGTCGACAGACAAAATCAGGATATGGTAGAAGTGGTTCCTGCAAAAGCTGTGGCCGGATATTTAACAGGTTACGCTGATCCTGAATTTATGGAAGATCTTCCTATTATGAATCTACCCTTTAAAATTGTTGGTAAACATCGTGCTTTCGCAATTAAAGGTGATTCAATGCCTCCGTTAAAAGATGGAACATTTGTAGTTGGTAAATATGTGGAGTCTCTTAAAGAAATAAAGGACGGACATACATACATTGTTCTTACCAAAGATGATGGTGTTGTTTATAAACGACTTTATCGTGAAGACAAAAAAACGAATGATGTTTTTCAATTTCATTCAGACAACACAGCCTATAGTCCGTATACTGTAAAATCAGAAAACATTATAGAGATATGGAGTTTCGTTTGCAGCTTGAATATTGGTGAGTTCAAACCACAGGATCTGAATTTAGATAGCATGATACGGTTCTTGCAGTCGTTTAGAGTTGAAATGGGCAAGTAGGCTCACCACAGATTACACAGATTTACGCAGATTTTTTATTTTTCTGTTTAATATTTATATTTATAAATATAAGTGTTAGGCGTAAAAGATAGTGTTGAAATAGTTTTTCAAATTTTATCTGTGAAAATCTGTGTAATCTGTGGTAAAACTTGTAGCGAACTACTATCTTCGTAAAATGTTTGCAATCATAGATATAGAGACATGTGGTGGGAAATTTAATTATCCCAATGGAAGGATTACCGAAATCTGTATTTTAATTCACGATGGTTTATCGGTCGTAGAAAAATTCTCTACCCTGATCGATCCAGAATGTTACATACAGCCCTTATACACCAGCATTACAGGGATCTCCAATCAAATGGTAAATGGTGCGCCGAAATTTCATCAGGTGGCAAAAAAAATTCATGAGCTTACCGAAAACAAAACATTTGTTGCACACAATGTAAGTTTTGATTACAATTTTATAAAAGCAGAATTCGCTTCTCTGGGTTTTAATTATGAACGCAATAAATTATGTACCGTTCAACTAAGTAGAAAATTAATTCCAGGACATAAATCCTATAGCTTAGGGAAATTGTGCGAAGCGTTAAGGATTCCTAATAATGCACGGCATAGAGCTGAAGGAGATGCAGTGGCAACAGCTAAACTTTTTGATTTGTTGATGCAGGTGAAGTCGGCAAAAAAATAAATTTTATTTATCCACGATATTTTATTCGACTGTTTTTTTCTTAGTTCTGATAGCGTTCCAACTAATTCCCTAATTTCTTAATTCCCTTCCATACAATATTCAAATCATTTTCGATCTTATAATCTTTTGAATAGACAAGGTGCAAGCGATTTCGTGTGTCAGCATTAATTGGAATATTTTTTATTGCATCAGAAGGTGAAAGGACAGAAGGTTTAAGTTTTGGTAAATGATCATGTTTGTCGCGGCCATAACCAACCCATGATTTAAAACCGAATAAAATAGAAAAAATATTCTTCAGAAATCCGATCTTGTTTTCCTGGAATAAAATAAGAAGAGGTGAAAGTATTACAAATAGTCCACTTGATAAAACATCAAACAGGCGTTTGTTTCTTTTATTCTTCGGTTTGCCAATAGAATTTACATCAATGATATAAAGATCACCTGCAGTATCTATGGAGTTACTTCCTATGATAGATAAACTTTCAGGAGGTGCGATTTTAAAATCTACATCAGCAGATACTAAGGTATGCATGTAATCGATGATCCCTTGCGCGGAAATATCCCGCGAACAAAAGATCACTTCATTGATCTTGTATATTTCAATTACTTCTCCGATCTGATTGATATTGCCAACAAAATCTTCGTGAGTATTTCCATTGTCATCTGCACTTATAAATCCTAAAAAACTTGTATTTATTCTTGTTTGTTTTAGCAATCCCCTTACACGTTCAAATTCCTCTTGTTTGCCAATGATGGCGATCCGTTTACTTTGATCGGGATTTAAATTAAAGGATTTGAATCCTGCAAAATGAAATGTCAGTCGGGAAATTAAATACGAAAGAACAACCCAGCCCATTCCAAATAATATCAAGGCTCTTGAGAAACGGTAGGCTTCAGGTAATAAAGAATATCCGATCAAAATAATTCCTGTTCCAACTAAAATACCTCGAATGATTCGGAATAAGCGAACAGGTTTGTCGTATCCTCCACTCAGATAAACGGTAAACATCCAAACAAGGATATAAGCGGGAAATGCAATAGAGATAAGTGCGTCAGAATAAGAACCACCTTGAATAAATTTGATATTTTTTTCGTAATAATCTTTTATAAGGATCAATCCAATCATAATTAATCCGAAATCAAAAGACGGTAATGCAATTGATTTTAGGAATCGAATTAAAATGGCAGCTCCGGCTCTTAAATAGATCGCAAAATAGATCAGGAAAGAAAAAAGTTTTGCATTCTTTTGTGAAAAATGTTTTTGTGCAAAAATCACCATTGCTTTGTAAAAAACAAACACGTAGTTTACGCTGCTTTTTTTTGTGCTTTCTCCTTTATAGTGTATGATGCGGGTTTCGGGGAAATAATAATTCTTATAACCTCCTAAAATGATCCGATACGAAAGATCGATGTCTTCACCATACATAAAAAATGTTTCATCAAGTAAACCAACTTTATCCAATGCACTTTTTCGCATCAGCATAAAAGCCCCTGAAAGAATGTCCACTTCATGTATCTTGTCTTTATCTAAAAATCCCAGGTGATATTTACCAAATGTTTTTGATCTTGGAAATAATCGGGAGAGTCCGAAAATTTTATAAAATGCAACAGTTGGAGTAGGAAGTCCACGTTTCGATTCAGGTAAAAATTTTCCTTTGCCATCCAGCATTTTTACACCCAGGCCACCGGCATCAGGATGTGTATCCATAAAGGCTATTACCTTTTCAAAGGTGTCTTCTTCAACAACTGTATCGGGATTCAGCAGTAAAATGTATTCGCCTTTTGCAATTCGCATTGCCTGGTTATTGGCGAATGAAAATCCGGTATTCTTTTTATTTTCGATTAGTTGAACTTCGGGAAACTTTTGTTTCACCATAGCAATTGAACCATCAACAGAGTTATTGTCGACAACAAATATTTCAGTAGAAACATTCTTAGATGCTTTGCACACGGAATGTAAACATTGTTCTAAAAAATGTTGGACGTTGTAGTTAACGATTATAACACTTAGTTTCATTTAGAGGCTTGAGTGTTAACAGTGATTGTTCTGCCGAAACGAGTATTAGCAGATGTGCAGATGTGCAGATGTGCAGATGTGCCGATTGGATTTAAAATGAAAAGATTATTGTGCATACGTTTGAGAGTTTGTCTTTGACGATGAGATAATCTTACCTAAAACTTTATTAATACTTTCAATTTGCAATAAAAGATGCTTACAATCGGTGTAATTAGACGAGTTTTGACAAATTTTTAGCCAATATTTTGTTTCTTCGGCTTCTTTTGCAGATATTTTGAGTTTATGAATAAAATCTGCTTTGCTTTCTGCATTTTGAGATTCATGCACATTTGCTCCTATGCTTGTACCGCTTCTAAATAATTGATTTGATAAATTATATTTTTTTAATCCTTCTAGTTGTTCTGTGTACTTTACAATTTCTAATGAAAAATTGAATGTAAGATCTAGAATCAGGTTATCTTTTTTATATTCCATAAATTAATTTTTACTCATCTGCTAAATCGGTATATCGGCACATCTGCTAATTGGTATATCAGAATATCATTTAAAGGAAAGCGAATTTTCGTAAAGAGTACGATTCACAATTGAACGCCCCAATGTAATTTCATCGGCATACTCCAACTCATCACCGATAGAGATACCGCGTGCAATAGTAGTAACTTTCAGATCAAAATCTTTTAACCGTTTATAGATATAGAAATTAGTTGTATCGCCTTCCATCGTTGTGCTTAAAGCCATTATCACTTCTTTTATCTCTCCTGTAGAGGCTTTCTGAACTAACGTTTCAATGTTCAGGTCACTTGGACCAATGCCATCCATCGGAGAAATAATACCTCCTAAAACGTGGTAAACGCCACGATATTGTTGTGTGTTCTCGATCGCCATTACATCTCTGATATCTTCTACAACACAGGTTAAGCTGCTGTCTCTATTCGGGTTTGCACACACCTCACACAGAGGTTTATCTGAAACATTGTGGCATTTTTCGCAATAACGTAATTCGTTTCGCAATTTGATGAATGCATTTCCAAATTGATTGACCTCGGTAATATCTTGTTTCATCAAATGTAAAACGAAACGTAAGGCTGTACGCTTACCAACACCCGGTAATTTACTGAATTCATTTACAGCTTCTTCGATTAGTTTGGAGGAGAAGTTCATAACATCAAAAATACAGATTTTTACTTATGATTTATCAGGTTTATAAAACAAGTAATATGTATTTTTGCACATCTGATAGTTAATAGAAATGAAATTACACAGAACGCTCGTACAAGCAGTAATTGATACGCTTCAACAGATTTTTATTGGAGGAGTATATGCCGATAAAGCTGTTGAACAGGTGCTGAAACAGAATTCCCGCTGGGGCTCCCGCGACAGGCGTTTTATCGCTGAAACAACATACGAAATGGTGCGTTGGTGGAGGTTGATCTTGAGATCGGCTTCTATTGAAGCGCCCCGACAATCTTCCGAATTCTGGAAAATTTTTGCCGCATGGCAAATAATGAATGAAGTGGAATTGCCAGATTGGGAAGAGTTCCGAGGAATCGATAAAGCGGAGATCTTATTGGCTGCCAAAGAAGCAAAACAAATTCGGAAATATCGTGAATCCATTCCCGATTGGTTGGATGAACTTGGCAGTCTGGAATTGGGTGAAACTGTTTGGACAAATGAACTTGCCGAGTTAAACAAAGAAGCGAAAGTTGTCTTAAGAGTAAATACCTTAAAAACAAACAGGATACAATTGCAACGCTTGTTGGATCAGGAATCAGTTGAAACAACAATAATTGGAGATTATCACGATGCCTTGATGTTAAGTAAACGTCAGAGTCTTCAACAACTTTCGGAATACAAACAAGGATTTTTTGAGATACAGGATGCCTCTTCACAAATGATCGCTCCGTTTTTGGATCTGAAGGAGGGAATGACGGTGATCGATGCATGTGCCGGAGCGGGTGGCAAATCCCTCCATATTGCAGCAATGATGAATAATTCAGGAAGAATTTTTTCAATGGATGTTGAAGAGCGTAAATTATCTGAATTAAAAAAACGTGCGGATAGAGGTGGAGTAACGGTTGTTAAAACCAAAATAATTAATAATGAGGAAGTAAAGAAATTGAAAGATTCTGCAGATAGGTTATTGCTTGATGTTCCTTGCTCGGGTTTAGGCGTTATCAGAAGAAATCCTGATGCAAAATGGAAATTGAGTTTGGATTTTATCAAAGAAACAAAGAGAATGCAACAGCAGATTATAAGCAACTATTCACAAATGCTAAAGCCCGGTGGAATAATGGTTTATGCAACTTGCAGTATTTTGCCAAGTGAAAATCAACAACAAGTAGAGCTGTTTTTAGAGAATAATTCAAACTTCGAATTTATCGAAGATCGTAAAGTGCTCCCAAGTGAAGGATTTGATGGGTTTTATATGGCTAAATTGAAAAGGCTGAATTAAGTGTGTATGCAATACAGGAAAGAAAATACTACTGATATTTATTTTTTTCTTGAGAAATGCGAACAACTTCCTTTGGATTTTTCAATGGATAAAGTCATTGCATTTGAGCATGAGGACGATTTTTATATTGTATTTTATATCGCTCAGAAAAAGAAATTCTTATTATTTAATGCAGAAAACTATTTACAAATCCCTGATGCATTACCCGATTTGCTGAATCAGATCATTGATTATTCGCAGGAAGATCTTCACGCATTTCTAATTGACGAAGCGATAAAGTGCATCGAAAATAAAATGCACTCAAAAAATAATTTCCGCTTTTATTTTGATGCTCATTAGTTATTCAATTTAATGAAATAAAAAAAGTCCCGAATTTCTTCGGGACTTTTTTTTGTTAGAGACAGGTACAAAATTTCAAAGCGTTTGCATAGGACTGCTCATATCTTTCGACAGGCTCAACATGACAATACACAAAATTTTGCAAGGGTTGAGCCAATCGAGTTTAGAGAATGATTACATATGAATCACTTCTCCATACGCGGCAGCAGCAGCTTCCATAATTGCTTCACTCATTGTTGGATGAGGGTGAACTGTTTTTATCAATTCATGTCCAGTCGTTTCTAATTTACGGATAGCAACGATCTCTGCGATCATTTCCGTAACATTCGCTCCGATCATATGTGCACCTAATAATTCGCCATATTTCGCATCAAAAATTAATTTTACAAATCCATCTTTCGCTCCTGCAGCACTTGCCTTTCCGCTTGCTGAGAAAGGGAATTTTCCAATTTTTATTTCTCTTCCGGATTCAATTGCTTTTGCTTCCGTCATTCCAACAGATGCAATTTCCGGCTGACAATAAGTACATCCTGGAATATTGTTATAATCTAATGGCTCAGGATTCTGTCCTGCAATTTTTTCAACACAAATTATACCTTCTGCAGATGCGACATGTGCAAGTGCTTGTCCGGCAACGCAATCACCGATCGCATAATATCCCGGGATATTTGTCTGATAATATGGGTTTGTTAAAATTTTTCCTTTATCAGTTGCAATACCGGTTTCTTCCAGTCCGATATTTTCGATATTTGCTTGAATGCCAACAGCCGATAATACTACTTCTGCTTCAACAATTTTATCTGCATTCTTGGTCTTGATATAAACTTTGCAATCAGAACCTGTTATATCAACACGTTCTACGTTTGATTCTGTCATAACATCAATTCCCATTTTTTTGAATGAGCGTAACAATTGTTTTGAAACTTCGGCATCTTCAAAAGGAACGATGTTTGGCAAAAATTCCACCAAAGTAACTTTTGTTCCCATCGTTGCATAAAAATATGCAAACTCACTTCCAATTGCACCGGAACCTACAACAACCATTGTTTTAGGCATTTTAGGCAAAGTCAATGCTTCACGATATCCGATAATTTTTTTTCCGTCTTGCGGAAGATTTGGCAGAGCACGTGAGCGTGCACCGGTAGCAATTATAATATGTTTTGCTTCGTACGTAGTTGTTTTGCCGTCTGCTGTTACATCAACTTTTTTACCTGCTTTTATTTTACCGCTGCCATTGATGACATCAATTTTATTTTTTTTCAATAAGAATTGAACACCTTTACTCATTCCATCTGCCACATCACGACTGCGTTTTACAACTGCATTAAAATCAACTTCTCCACCTTTAACGGTGATACCGTAATCAGCAGCATGGTTCAGGTATTCAAAGACTTGTGCACTTTTTAACAATGCTTTTGTTGGAATACATCCCCAATTAAGGCAGATGCCACCAAGGTTTTCGCGTTCTACAATGGCTGTTTTTAACCCAAGTTGTGATGCTCTGATCGCAGCCACATAACCACCTGGTCCACTGCCTACTACTATTAAATCGTAACTCATATTTTGAAAATTTTAATGTGTATAATGAATTACGAAAGTAACAAAAATAATTGGTACGGATTGCGAATTAATACGAATTTACGAATCTGTGTTTTTATCACTTTGAATTTGTAAATTCGTAAAAATTTATTTGTCGCCCCGAGCGGTGTCGGAGGCAATTTTTTTATCCCTAACTATGAAATACATTATATCCTATACCAAACCACATAATCACTTTATCGATATTGAATTTATAACTGAGGTTATGCAGGACGAAACATTTGTTCAGCTTCCAGCATGGCGCCCAGGGCGATATGAATTAGGTAATTTTGCGAAAAATATTCAGAAATGGGCAGCCTTTGATCAGAAAGGTAATGCTCTGAAATTTCAAAAAATAAATAAAGATTGCTGGAAGGTTCAAACGAAAGGCGTTTCTGAACTGCATATAAAATACAATTATTATGCGGCAGATCTGAATGCAGGTTCAACTTTTTTGGATGCAACACAATTGTATATGAATCCGGTGAATTGTTGTGTTTTTATTCCAGAAAAAATGAATGAAGCATGCGAAATGAAATTGATACTACCTGCAGATTATAAAATTGCTTGCGGAGCAGATCATAAAAACAATGTTATTAATTGTAAGTCTTTCCATGAACTGGCTGATTCTCCTTTCATTGCATCCGGTGCACTTCAGCATAATAAATTTGTTTGTGAAGGAAAAGAATTTAATCTGTGGTTGCAGGGTGAATGCAAGGCTGATTGGTCCAAACTGACAAATGATTTTATCAAATTTTGTAATCATCAGCTAGAAATGATGAAACAAGCACCGTTTGACGCGTATCACTTTTTATTTCAAATTGTGCCCTTCAAAATGTATCATGGTGTTGAGCACACTACATCCACGGTATTGGCACTCGGACCTGGCTATAATCTTATGAAAGGTGAATTGTACGAAAATGTATTGGGTGTTTGTTGTCACGAATTATTTCACGCCTGGAATATCAAAACGATTCGCCCGGTTGAAATGTATCCTTACGATTATACAAAAGAAAATTATTCTAAATTGGGATATGTGTGTGAAGGCGTTACTACTTATTATGGCGATTATTTATTATTTAGGTCAGGTGTGTTTAAGGAGCAAGAATATTTAAAAACATTCGCTGAACGTTTGCAAAAACATTTCGATAATTTTGGAAGGAACAATTTATCGGTTGCCGATTCTTCCTTCGATACCTGGCTAGATGGATATGTTCCCGGTATCCCGAATCGTAAGACAAATATTTATGATGAAGGAAGTCTTTTGGCATTTGTAACTGATATTTTCATCAGAAAAAATTCTGAAAATAAATATTCATTGGATGATGTGATGCGTTATTTGTATAATGAGTTCGCCTTAAAAAATAAGGGCTATTCTGATAAGGATTATAAAGGTGTAGTTGAACATTTTGCAGGAACTTCTTACGATAATGTCTTTGATAATTATATAAATGGTACTCAGGATTATGAACCATTATTAATAGATGCAATGAGTTTTATTGGCTGTGAATTAAAAATGGACCCTTGTACAAAATTCAACGAAAATGCTTTAGGAATAAAGGTTAATGAGGTTGCAGGAATTTGTAAAGTTGTTTCGGTTTATCCTGATTCTGTTGCTGATTTAAATGGATTGGCAATAAATGATGACATACTTACAATAAATAATATTCAAATTAAAACAGATTCAAGTGGGACGAATTTTACTGAATGGTGTAATTATTTTGGAAATGTTCCTCTACAAATAACGTTTGCAAGTAGTGGAATCGTAAAATCAGCAACCCTTGATCCACGACCTTGTGCATTTTACAAAACAGTAAAAATGCAGAAGTCGTTAACCGTAAATGACGATCAAAAAAAGAATTTTGAAATGTGGTGCAATAATAAATTTTAATAATTATGGAAGAGCAATTCCCAGATCAATACGAAAATATGGAGCCGGCAAAGCGTCCGGTTTTTCTGACAGTATTATGTATTTTAACTTTTATTTCGTCAGGATTAGCAGTTTTTGTTTCCTTAATAGTACCTCCAATTGCGGAAAGTCTGGTTGAAGTGATGCAACAACAACCCGGTTTTGATGCCGAGAAACAAGCCGCCTTAATTACAATATTAAACGCAGGTTGGGCATACCATCTTTCAGCCGCAGTGTGCTCAGCTATTTCATTAGCAGGTGCGATCATGATGTGGAAGCTTTTAAAAAATGGATTTCATTTTTACGCACTTTCTAATATTCTTTTGACTTTACTCCCCACATTGATAATTGGCAGTCCATTTAATATTTCAGATCTCATTTTTCCTTCGATCTTCATTTTTTCTTATGCTTTGAACTTAAAATTCATGAAATAAAGAAAATTGAATTATTTAGAGTCTTTCCATTGTTTTTGTATCTATTTGATATTCAGGTTATTGATACTGTGTTGTTCGATTAAATTCGAGGTTTTTCTTATGAATTGTTAATAAATTTCGATGAACAACTTCAATTCATCTTGTTTTTTTTACTTGATTTGTTAAACAAACAATTAACTAAAAACACAAAAAACATGGAAAACACTACACAAACACCAGAAGGAAAAGGAATGGCAGTTGCGGGATTCGTAATTTCATTAATAGCATTAGTATTATGGACATTTATTTCAGTTGCAGCTGTATTTGCAGCCGCGTTGGGTGGAGGAATGGGTTTAGCAGGATTTTGGTTGGTATTTAGTCTTGCCGGTTTAGTATTAAGTGTAATGGGAATGATGAAATTAGGTAAAACAGGTGGCAAAAAAGGGTTAGCTATTGCCGGATTGGTTTTAGGATTAGTTGCAACTTTGTTGTCTGTTTCTACTGTAATGGGTGTTAGCAAAGCTCAAACTGAATTCGAAAAAGTTGGATTGGGAAGTAAAGCTTTGGAAACTGTAGGAAATGCAATGGAAGAAGGACTTAAAACTGCAGCAGATTCATTAAAAAATGCCCAATAATTAAAATATCATATTATTATTTTATTTGAAGAACTTCTGTAGAAATACAGAAGTTCTTTTTTTCTTTCAAAATATTCAGATGTATATTTTGAATACTCTTTCTTTTTTTGTTCATTAGCTAAACGTAAATTTCAATTTAATGAGTATTAACCTTAAAAATTAAAACAATATGAATTCAGATGGAGCAATAATTGGGATATTTGCGATAGCAATAATTGTTGGGGTAATGATCGGATTAATTCCTATTATTTTTTATCTCCTAACATTGCAAAAAACATTAAATGAAGTTAGTCCTGAAAATCGGCAAATGCCTCCCGGACAAGTATGGCTAATTTTAATACCTATTTTTGGGATGGTATGGGCATTTATTGTTGTTAACCGCATCGCAGACTCTTTGAAAGCGGAATTTGCTAAAAGAAATGTTCCTATTGATGAGGATAGACCCGGTTATTCAATCGGATTAACCTATTGTATCTTGTATTGCTGTTCTATTATTCCAATTTTGGGTGGTTTAGCAGCGATAGGAGGATTGGTTTGTTGGATCATCTATTGGGTGAAAATAGCCGGCTATAAAACGAAACTGGAACAAACTAAATTGGCGTAATAATAATTCTATTAGTAATGTTCATCTGAAATAATTAAAATATTTCTTTAAAAAAAAATGAATATGGAAGAAAATATTGAATCAAATTGGATGGAGGCAAGGCTTCCTCAATTTTTAAAAGTACTATGTATCCTCACTTTTATTGGGGCCGGATTGGGTTTACTGAGCGGATTGTATAATTTGGTGAAAGCGCCTACTGCTATTGAAGATTACGAGAAAATGCAAGAAATGACCGCAAATATGAATAGTGGTTTTATGACCATGATAACCGAAAATGCACATGCAGCGGCTCTCAATGCTCTTCCATTAGCTATTTCTTCTATTGGTACTAGCCTTTTCTGTTTGTTTGGCGCCTTAATGATGTGGAAACTTCGTAAAGTAGGTTTTTACGCTTATGTATGCGGACAGGTTCTTTCAATTGCAATTCCTATGATCCTGATGGGTTTTGGGATATTTATGGCGATAGGTGCTTTATTTCCAATAGCATTTATCATCATGTATTCGGTAAATTTAAAACACATGTCATAATTGTTTTGACTCAAAAAAAATCTCAGAAATTTAATCTTCTGAGATTTTTTTATTTTATAATTTTCCTACTTAATTGCAATAACACTTATTTCCACATTCACATCCAATGGTAATCTGGAAACTTGTACTGTTTCCCTTGCCGGAAAATCACTTGTAAAATAGGAGCCATAAACTTCATTTACGGAAGAGAAATTATTCATGTCTTTCAAAAAAATGGAGGTCTTTACAATATGTGCGCAATCCATACCTGCATCTTTTAAAATTGCTTTAACATTTTCCATCACTTGTTTGGTTTCTGCCTTAATATCGCTAAACATTATTTCTCCCGTTTCCGGATGTTTTCCAACTTGTCCGCTTACAAATAACATATTTCCAAACAATACAGCATGGCTGTAAGGACCTATAGGAGCTGGTGCATTTTTTGATGTAATTATTTTTTTCATAATTGTTTTTGTGTTTTTTTTAATGAATATTAAACGTTTAACAAAATTATTGATAATCCTCCCAACCTTTCCTTCTGCTCAATTTTAAATCTTTTAGGATGGATGATTTCACATTAATATCAATTGAAAAACTTTGCCGGAATCCGAATGGCACCCAATTGAATCTCATCTCCCAGCAATGAAGATCTCTGTACACATTTACCGATGTTAAAGTCATCTCTTTGCGGGTAAAGTCGTATCCGGAAGAAAGGCTTATTTTCCACTTTTTTGTTAAACTGACATCACCATTAAAGGTAACCGATTGTGAAACAGTTTCCTTGATTCCGGGTTTGCTATAATTGATGTTGTAATACATATTTAAATTCCATGGAACGTTAAAGTCAACGTAGGCATCTTGGTGAGAATTGATATAATCCAATTCATCCTGTGTTCCTGCAATGCTTGATTTTGGTTTACTGCCATCTCCTTCCTTGCTTCTCAGATTAGTGCTCATAGAAAGATTGGAAGACGTGATCCTTCCTGCTTTTCCATTTTTCCATTCGTACTTTTCTATCCTGTTTCCTACGGAATCAATTTGATAAGGGTCGAGTGAAGCACTCGCGTTAATATCTAATACATTAAATAATTTTGTACGACCATTAATATTAATTGCGGACCAGTTGTAATTTTTTGCAGCTAGATTATAGGAGAATCCAATATTAAAACTCTCAAGTAATTTTACTTTTTTATCTACATTTCCTGAATCCGTTTTTTCCCTGATTTTTGCTTCGAGAGAATTGTTTAAACTATATCCTATTAATCCTGATTTACCCGAGAGTGGTGTGCCGTATATTCCGTTTTGAAAAATTGAATATTCTTGCTCTGTGCCGATTGAATCGGATTGCACTTTTTTATAATAGCCATATCCTTTTTCACTAAAATCTGGCCGGTAGCTTGCACTTATTGTTGGCGTTGCAACATGCCGTATTTGTTTCAAGCGCTTTGTTCTGAAAAAATAATCACCATATAAGCGTGTGCTTAGCCCGGATGAAACGCTAAAGTCATTTGCCATTTTAACTCCTGTGATCGTATCTGTAAAAACATAATTGATATTCTGGTCATAATGTTTTTGAATGGTTTCAAAATAGATGTTGCTGGCTGTATTTATTGTTGGAGTAAAAGTGAAATATTTAAATACATTAAAAGAGGTGCTGATCGGCACTATAAACCGCACTCCATTCCGCATCTGTTGAACCGTACGATTGGTGAATAATAAAGTATCGTAAGAATTGATGTCGTTCCGTGCATTAGCACTTGCACTCAATCCTATTTTATCGTACCATCTGTTTCCAACACGTTTATTATTTTTGAACGGATAAATACGATTCATGTTCAGCGCTAATTCCGGCAAACTGATATCTACTTTTTTGCTGATGGTGTTTTGACTATGCCGGGCACTGGCAGAAAAATTAAAAGGAGTTCCCTGGAATGTTTTAGAATATGAAATATTGGATTGAAAGGTATTGGATAAATAATCGCCATTAACACTTCCGTTGTATTTATTATAGGAACTGCTACCGGCATTTACATTGGCTGAAAAACGACTATTGGGTTTGGATTTTGGGTCTTGTGTATGGCTCCATCGAACAAAAAAATCATTGCGGGTTTTCGAATTTGGCAATTCTTTGTCGCCTTCAATAAACCGGGAATAATTTACACTTAAACCACCATTATACCGGTACCGTTTTCGGTAACTGCTATTGGCTTTCAGTCCATAACCTCCATTCGAAAAAATATCTCCTCTCAATGCCAGATCAACATATTCATTCATCCCAAAATAAAATCCCCCATCCTTTAAAAAGAACCCCATGTTCGTAGATTCACCATATGTTGGCAGTAAGATGCCGGATGCTCTTCCTTTTTTATTTGGGAAAAATCCAAATGGAATAGCCAGAGGAGTAGGAATATCCGCTATGTAAAGAACCGCAGGGCCGGTTATGATTTTATCATTCGGGATAACTTTAATTTTTTTTGCACCTATATAAAAATGAGGGTGCTCCAGATCACAGGTTGTGTATTTTCCATGCCCAACATAATACACGTTATTCGTATCTTTCTTAATATCCCTGCCATGTATGAATCCTTCTCCCTGCTGAGTAATGACATCAACGATCTTGCCTTTTTTCGTATTAAAGTTATAGGTGATCTTTTCGGCTGTAAATTTATCTTCCCCCTGTTCAAATACAGGTTTTTGAACATCTTTTCCTGCACTGTCCTTCATAACAGTGGCATATACCATATTCTTCGCAAAATCAATTTCTATATAGCCTGCTTTTAAGTTCAATCCGTCATAAATAACCACAGCATTGTTATAGAGGTAGGCTTTTTGATTCACCTGGTCAATGAGCATCGAGTCAGTGGCACTATAACTTACTTTATCTTTTAAGAATGATTTATTTTCAATCGATTTTTTTGCTGTATCAATTGGTGTTGGCTTAAATGTAATAGCATGGCCTGATGCAGTTATTAACAGGCAAACGAGGATAAAAAAAGATTTAAACCTTACTATACGCAATTTTATCTTGTAATTTTGGTTTGTGTTTTGATGATAAAGCTCAAAACTAAGTAAAAAAATAAACAGTTAGCAGATGACATTAGGCGTTTGCAAACATTATATTGTTGTTAATTGTTAATTATTTGAGTCGAAAACCTTGAAAAAAAACATTTTCATATTAAGTCTTTTTGGAGTTTGTTTTTTGGTGAGCTCCTTTTATCCAAAATCCAAGCCAATCTTTTCTATCAAGACAATTGTGATCGATGCCGGTCATGGTGGAAAAGACCCCGGTTGCCATGGCAGTAGGTATAAGGAGAAGGATGTTGCGCTTGCTGTTGCCTTGAAATTAGGTAAATACATCGAGGAAAATATGAAAGATGTAAAAGTCGTTTATACTCGTAAAACAGATGTTTTTATTGAACTTCAGCAACGTGCAGAAATTGCCAATAAGGCCAAGGCGGACTTATTTATCTGTATCCATTGTAATTCTGCTTGTTTTCGCGATAAAAAGTTGAAAAAAGATATCTGTAAGGATGAGGTATTGGGTGCAGAGACTTATGTGATGGGGATAAAAAATGAACAAGGGAAGCTTGATGTTGCAAAACGAGAGAATTCTGCGATCCTATTGGAAGATAATTACGTGAAGAAATATGATGGTTTTGACCCGAATTCTGATGAATCCTATATCATTATGAGCATGTTTAGCGATAATTATATAGAACAGAGTCTCAATTTTGCCTCTAAAGTGCAAAAACAATATCAGTCAAAAGCAGGTAGAGTAGACAAAGGAGTAAAAAGAGCAAGTTTGTGGGTGCTTTGGAGGACATATATGCCAAGTGTTTTAACGGAGATAGGCTTCTTAACAAATCCGAAAGAAGAGCAGTTCTTAGGTTCTGTAAAGGGACAAGATTATGTTGCTTCCGGTATTTTCAGGGCATTTAGGGAGTACAAGGATGAAATTGAGGGGACCACAAAAAAGTACGATGATGCAATTGAAAGGATGGCCGCATATAAATTCAGCAAGGAGGATTCCATTGAAATGATGGAAAATAGTAAGACCAAGAATTTGGCAAATTTAGATTCTTCTGATGTAGAAGTAAAAGATCCTCCACCGGAAAAAAAGGATGAGAAAAAAGATCTGGTAGAGGAAAAAAGAGATCCGGAACCATCGAATGCACAAATAATTTATAAGGTGCAGATTACTTCGTCAGATAAACCGATCCCTATTAATTCTGAAAAATTTACAGGAGTGGAGAAACCTGGTGAATATATAGATAAAGGTATATATAAATATACAGCTGGAGAATGTAAGAACCAGAACGAAGCCACCAAATTACAAGCTGTTTTGCGCAAAAATGGTTTTAAAGATGCATTCGTTATTGCCATGCAGGACGGAAAAAGAATTCCACTCAAATAGTCCGAGGAATTTCGTAAATTTGCAAAACAACGCTATAACGTTTTAGAAGGTGAAGATATCAAAAGAAGTAAAAGTCGGAATCGTTACTACACTTGCCATAGGATGTTTTATTTATGGCTTCAATTTTCTGAAAGGAAGAGACCTTTTCTCATCTCAACGTACATTTTATGCAGTTTATAACAATATTGACGGATTGGTTCAAGCGAATCCATTAATGATCAATGGATTTAAGGTTGGGATAGTCGGGAAAATTGTTCTTGCAAATGATACATCGGGAAATGTCATTGTAACCTTATTACTTGATAATGATGTGAAGGTACCCAAAAATTCTATTGCAAAAGTTGTAAGTTCTGATATTTTGGGATCAAAAGCGGTTCAGTTGATACTTGGTAGAGGGGATATTTATGCTAAAAATGGAGATACGTTGATTGCTGCCCAAGAGGATGATTTGAAAACTTCTGTCAGTAAAACAATCGCACCACTTCAACAAAAAGCTGTCGGATTAATATCTTCTATTGATTCCGTTATGGTTGTTGTGCAACAAGTATTTAATGAAAGCGCAAGACAGAATCTATCAAAAAGTTTTGAGAGCATCAAATTAGCAATCACCTCTTTGGAAACTACTTCGTATAGATTAGATACAATGGTATCAAACGAGAAATATAAAATATCTAGTATTCTTTCTAAAGTGAATATCCTAGCTACTACCTTAGCCAACAACAGTGATAAGCTTGGGAATGTAATTAATAATTTTTCAAATATCAGTGATTCTCTAGCAAAATCAAATCTTACTTCTGCAATTAATAATGCTGATCTCGCATTAGGTCAGGCTACAACAATACTTACGAAAATAAACAGCGGGCAGGGAAGTATGGGGATGTTGATAAATAACGATAGCTTATATCGCAAACTAGACAAGTCATCCGAAGATCTTGATAAACTTTTAAAAGATTTACGAATCAATCCTGAGCGATATGTTCATGTTTCTGTTTTCGGTAGGAAGGATAGGAATAAGCCTAAAGAATGAGTTAGCATTTTTTTCAGGATTTAGAAATATAGTATTATGATTTCAAGCATTATTTTTATTTTACTATTGCTTGGTGGCGGGATTCTCTTTACCATCAATGCGCGCAAAGTAAGACGCAATATTTTATTAGGAAAAGAGATCAACAGAAAAGATAATTTTCCACAACGAATAAAATTAATGACTTTGGTTTCTCTGGGCCAAAGGAAAATGTTCGAACGACCGATTCCTGCAATTTTACACTTGTTTTTGTATGTTGCTTTTGTTATTACTCAAATAGAACTTATTGAAATAATTTGTGACGGTTCATTAGGCAGTCACCGTATGTTTCGTCCCGCTCTCGGCGGATTCTACACTTTCATGGTAAGCTTTATTGAAATTCTGTCCGTTCTTGCCTTCATAGGAACAATAGCATTTTTATCCAGAAGGAATCTATTGAAAGTACCTCGTTTGGTGAAAAATGAATTGAATGGCTGGCCAAAGCTTGATGCGAATTTAATTTTGTTGAGTGAGATAACCCTGATATGTTTTATTTTTATGATGAATGGCGCTGATGAAGTGCTTTATTCATTGCATCAGTCTCACGCTGTAGATCTAAACGAGGGTACATTAGGGTTAGCCATCAGTAGCCATCTTGGACCTTTCCTATTTGGTGGTATGTCGGAACATTCATTACACATTATTGAACGGGTTGGATGGTGGGGGCACATTGGAATGGTGTTGTGGTTTTTAAATTATCTTCCTTATTCAAAACATTTTCATATCCTCTTGGCTTTCCCGAATGTTTTTTATTCCAATTTAAATCCGAAAGGGAAATTTACCAATATGGATTCGGTGACCAATGAGGTGAAGGCTATTTTTGATCCTTCCTTTGTTCCACCTGTGGCAGACCCGAATATACCAATGCGTTTCGGTGCAAAAGAAGTTACAGACCTGACCTGGAAACAATTATTGGATTCATATACTTGCACCGAATGTGGAAGATGTACATCTTCATGTCCTGCAAATATTACTGGAAAATTATTATCACCCCGGAAAATAATGATGAGCACAAGGGATCGATTAGAGGAAGTTGGAAAAAATATGGATGCCAACGGTGTTTTTAAAGATGATGGAAAATCCTTATTAGGAGATTATATTACTGCTGAGGAATTATGGGCTTGTACATCATGTAATGCATGCGTTCAGGAATGTCCTGTAAACATAGATCCTTTGAGCATTATTATTGATATGAGAAGATTTATTGTAATGGAACAAAGTGCTGCTCCAACTGAATTAAATGGAATGTTCACGAATATTGAAAACAATGGCGCTCCATGGCAGTTTGGTCAGGCAGATCGATTGAATTGGAAAAACGAATAATGATCTTTTGCGGGATCTGAAAAATAATTAAGGCAATGAGCGAAAAATTGAATGTGATAACAATGGCCGAGTATAAGGCGAAAGGCGAATCTCCTGAAATTTTATTTTGGGTAGGATGTGCCGGTAGTTTTGATGATCGGGCAAAAAAAATTACCAAAGCCATTGTCAAGATCTTAAATCATGCAAATGTAAAATTTGCTGTTCTTGGAACAGAAGAAAGTTGCACCGGGGATCCAGCTAAGCGTGCCGGAAACGAGTTTTTATTTCAAATGCAGGCAATGAATAATATTACAATTTTGAATGGTTATGAAGTTAAGAAAATCGTAACAGGTTGTCCGCATTGTTTGAATACATTAAAAAATGAATATCCTTCTCTTGGTGGGAACTATGAAGTGATCCATCATACAGAACTATTGCAGGGATTATTAAATACAGGCAGAATAAAAATTGAAGGAGGAAGTTTTAAAGGAAAAAAAATAACTTTTCATGATCCCTGTTATTTGGGGCGCGCAAATGATGTTTACGAAGCGCCACGTTCGGTAATGATCAACCTGGAAGCAGAATTGATGGAGATGAAACGTTCCCGCGAAAATGGTTTGTGTTGTGGTGCAGGCGGAGCACAAATGTTTAAGGAGGCTGAAAAAGGAAGCAAAGAAATATATGTCGAGAGGAGCGAAGAGGCATTAGCATTGAACCCTGATGTGATCGCTGTTGGTTGTCCGTTTTGCAATACGATGATGACAGACGGAGTGAAACATTTTAATAAAGAAGATTCTGTAAAAGTTCTTGATGTCGCTGAGTTAATTGCTCAAGCTAAAGATTTATAAATAAAACGAATTATTGAATTACAGATCTTAGTTATACTGTCATCAAAGTTCATGATGACAACAAAATCCAATATCAATACAATTTTATGACAACATTAAATACAATGCCATCCGATGCCCGTGTTTGGGTTTATCAAAGTAACAGAGTGTTATCCGATGCTGAGGTGAAGGAAATTGAGAATGCAGGAATGCATTTTAT
Source organism: Bacteroidota bacterium (assembly GCA_947476185.1). GTDB lineage: Bacteria > Bacteroidota > Bacteroidia > 2-12-FULL-35-15 > 2-12-FULL-35-15 > 2-12-FULL-35-15. The sequence continues at coordinate 39,638 of CANJPX010000007.1, read as the reverse complement.
TTCGGAATGGGTAGCTCATGAAGCAAGTTTAAAAGCAAGTTTTGATGTTTTGCATAATTTGTTCATAGTGATCGCTGTTGATGAAAAACAGGCAATGGCAAGTGGATGTAGTATCGATACTTCGATCCGGTTTTTCAAAGGATTGGAGCAAAAAATGAATTTGGATTTATTCGATAGGATGCAGGTTGCCTATAGGAAAGGAAATGAAATTTTTGTTTGTAAATTATCTGATTTCGAAAAACTTGCCTCACAAGGTCTTGTAAATGAAGCCACAATTGTTTTTAATAATATGGTAACAACTAAATCTGCTTTCGATTGGGAATGGGAAGTGCCTTTAAAAAATAGCTGGCAAAACAGGGTGCTGGCTTAGTTCTCAATCTTTAGAATTTGAAGAGCCTTCTGTTTTTTTCCAATCTTCGCTGTTTGCATAATTGCTTAATAGTTTTTCTAAATCGGTCAACTCTTTCGGTGCACCGCTTCTTTCTTTTATTTTTTTTGTTTTTCCATTATTAGTATAGGTGATATACTTATATGGAAAGTCGGTTATAGTACCGGGATATTCATCGTTCAAAGAATTAAAATTCGAATCTTCAAAAGCCTTCACGAAAACACTTAATTCTTTTTCTGAAATGGATCTGGTATAGGTTCCAATTTTTTCTGTGTCTCTTTCACCAATAAATGTAGCCGTATTAGATTCTCCGTTAATAGTTAATGTGTAAATAGGGCAGCGACCAAAGCAAGCGGTAGTTTGAAAAATAATAACGACTTTACTGTTATTCTGCTCTGGTGTTTTAGCAATATTTTTTGAACTATTGCAGGGTGCGATAAGCAATAAGAAGGCATACATTAATATTTTCATAGATTGATTTTTTGTTATATTTTCAATGTAAAATAACGCTCATCCTTAAAATTAAATTAATTACCAGTAAAAGATCTCTTTAGATGAAAGAGGTCTGTCTTTTTTTCTCCAATTGAAATCTTTCAATTTTAGTTCTTTCACGTCCACTTGATCCAAGGGAAAAAGTGTTGCATCGGGTTTTGTAATAAAAGTGATCTTATTTACTTTATTGTCTTTGAAGTATACTCTTAGGTCGCTACAATCAGCCCTGTTTACCGCCTTTAATTCTTTTTTATCTTTAGCAAAATAAAGTGTTTGTCCGTTTCCTTCAACATTCACTAGATATAATTTGTTCTTTTGGAAATAGCCTTTCATTACCTTTCCCCTGATCTGATTAAAGCGAATGCTATCTTCCTCAGAAACGATAAATGCAGCTCCTTTTAATTCGATAGAATGAATGGATTTACTCCCAGTAATTACTTTAATGCTATCTGCGGTTAGTTGATTTTCATCCGACCATAGAACCGGTTGACCAAATAGGTGCATGGTAGAATCTTTCATGCTATAATATAACGAATCACATTTTCCCTGAATATCTTTTTTATAAAATTTCACTTTGTGGTAGGCAAACAATTGCTGGTTATCTGCTTTTCCCGGTTCATAATAATAAGTAGTATCCTCTCCTGCGATCTTCATTTCTTTGATCTTTTGTTTTGGAAGCAATGGTTTTCCCTTAGGCGCTAAGGCATTTGCATTTTTGTTTTTTACATTCGAATTGCCGATCGCTTTTAAAGTGTCAGCATGAAGAAATAAAGTGTCTTTTTCGTAGACTTGCGTTAATAATGCATTCCCGGTAACAATTGAAAGGTCTTTAAATTCATAATGAATAGCATATGCTCCCTTAATATCTATATTTTGCGTGGTGTCAATTATTTGAACATTTTTTATTGCCCTGCCTATTCCATTTTTTCTATCGTAATACAAACTATCTCCATACATTTTTTGTTCTTTCGTAATGATATATGAATTTTTACTGAAACGTGATTGGTCTTTGAATGTATCATACCACCCATCTTCTGCATAGATCAGATTATCCTTGCTTTTTATTGTCGTAGGACCAATAAAGTATGTTATTTTGGAGGATGTATTATAGCGCATCGTATCACAATTGATCACAAATTGTGGGTTCGTAAGGACTACATTTTTTCTGAAAGTGAGGTCATTACTTTTTGAAAAGAAATACCCTGTGTTACTTGTAAGCGTGTTCTCTTTATTTATTATACGTGCAGGAGTTACATAATAACCGACCCCCGAAGTTATATCGTAATTTAACTCATCGGTGGTTAATTGCATGTCGCCTTTATTTACCACAACATTTTTAGTGATTAAAGCTTTTTTAGTATTTCCATTGTATTTTAAGAGGTCGCCATACAAGTGGATGCTATCGCCTTGCTGAATATGAATATGTCCGAAAGCATCCAATGAATTATCTTTATATAAATAGGCACTATCACAAAACATCAATGCATTATCCTGTCGGAATCTGACGTCTCCTATTAGCCGCTGAGCACCATTTCCAAGGTTGTTTGCGAATTGCAAAGAGCCGGCATGCTCGATCATGATCTTTTTACCACCGGTTTTTACAGAACTTTGTGAATAGGATAAAAGGGATGTGGTAAAAAAAAATAAATAAAAAACAGGAAATAAAAAAGACCTCATTTTATTTTTGATCAAATTTTTATTTCCTGTATAGATCATTTTTATGGTATAAATACTGTTGCTATTAAGGCAATTACTATACCAACTCTTTTTTACGCATTAAGGTTTGTGTTCGGTCAGGACCAACGGAAACGATAGATATAGGAACGCCAACTTCTTTTTCAATAAATGCAATGTATGCATTTAATGCTTCCGGCATTTGTTCCGGATTGTTTAAGCCGGTAAGATCCTGGTTCCAGCCCTTTAATGAAGTATATACAGGCGAAAGTAATTCTGCTGAACAATCATAAGGTAAATAATCAATTTTTTTACCTTGATAGTTATAATGTGTACAAACTTGTATGGTTTCGAAACCGCTCAAGATATCAGCTTTCATCATCATTAATTCTGTAACGCCATTAATCATTACAGCATATTTTAATGCCGGTAGATCTAACCATCCCGTTCTTCTTGGTCGGCCTGTTACTGAACCAAATTCACGTCCTTTATTCCTGATATTATCTCCAACTTCATCAAATAATTCTGTAGGGAAAGGACCGCTTCCAACACGTGTGCAGTATGCTTTGAAAATTCCAAATACTTTCCCGATACGGTTTGGAGCAATGCCTAATCCTGTGCAAGCTCCTGCACAAATTGTATTGGAAGAGGTTACAAAAGGATAAGATCCAAAATCGATATCAAGCAATGAGCCTTGCGCTCCTTCTGCTAATATTGCTTTGTTGTTTTTAAAAGCATCGTTGATGTAATGTTCGCTTTCTATTTGCTGAAACGCTTTTAGGTCCTCAATCGCCTTAAACCATTCAGGTTCCATTGCTGAAAGGTCGTATGCAAAATTATGATGACTTAATATTTGTTTGTGTTTTTCAACAAGGGCATTATATTTTTCTTTGAAATTAGGTAATAAAATATCTCCGACACGAATTCCATTTCGACCTGTTTTATCCATATAGGTTGGTCCGATACCTTTTAAAGTAGAACCAATTTTTTCTTTCCCCTTTGCAGCTTCGGATGCGGCATCAAGCAATCGATGAGTAGGAAGGATCAGGTGGGCTTTGGTAGAAAGTAAAAGTTTCGACTTTACATCTACACCCATTTTTATCAAAGCCTCAATTTCGGAAAGAAGAACAACAGGGTCGATCACAACACCATTTCCAATGATGTTAATTGATTTCTCATGAAAAATTCCGGAAGGGATCGTTCTTAAAACATGTTTAATTCCATTGAATTCCAATGTATGTCCTGCATTCGGCCCACCTTGAAAGCGGCCTATGATGTCATATTTTGGTGTTAAAACATCAACAATTTTTCCTTTTCCTTCGTCTCCCCATTGAAGACCTAATAATACATCTACTTTCATTTATCTGTGAATAACTTATTAATACGAATTTTATACTCTTTCTATTTTACAAAGATTTGAATAAATAAAACTTTGGCTATTTATTTAATATTTCTATTCCTTCTTCAACGCTATCACATAAATTGAATACGCTGTTTAATTTTGTAATGATCAAAAGCTCTGTAATTTTTTTGTTTACATTGCATATTGCAACATCTCCGCTTGACTTACGTGCTTTGGTAAGGATATTGATGATCACATTAAGGCCACTGCTGTTCAAGTATTTCAAATCAGCCAAATTTAAAAGGATCTTGTTTTCGCCTTTTTCAATTCCTTCTTCAATTTCTTCGAGAATACCGTTAGCTTGGCCCCGATCAATTAATTCTCCATATAGAAGAAAAACATTGACCGAATTTTGTCTGCTTGATTTATAACTAAATATCATAGGAACTATTATTTTTCTTTTGATTTTTTATTATCACAAACCCCATTTTTTGCTAGTTTTTTGCATTTGCCGTAAAATGTAAGTGAGTGATGGCTGATATCAAACTCCAGCAGTTCATCCGCCATCTTTTGAATTTGCTGTATGCGTGGATCACAAAATTCTAATACTTCACCGCAATCCTGACAAATTAAATGATCATGTTGTTTGAATTCGTATGATTTTTCAAATTGAGCAAGGTTCTTTCCAAACTGATGTTTGGTAACCAGGTTGCAATTTAATAACAGTTCAATGGTATTGTATAGTGTTGCTCGACTCACACGATACTTTTTGTTTTTCATGTGAATGTAAAGTGATTCGATATCAAAATGGCCGTTATGCGAATAGATCTCACTTAGAATAGTAAAACGTTCTGGCGTCTTTCTATGACCATGATTTTCTAAATATTCAGAAAAAATTTGTTTTACCGTTTCTTTCGTATCAATAGCAGACATACTGGTCTTTTAAAATTTGAGGTATAAAATTACGAAAATTATCGGTTTTGTTTCCTAAAGATATTCACAAAATAAAATGCGCTAAATGTTCTGTAAATGAGGTATTTGGCCTTGAAAAATCGATTATTATTAGTTGTTCCCATCGATCCGGGTAACACTCAATACACCATTTACTTTTTTGAGTTTTTTCATTAATTCGGTTAGGTGATTCGTGTCCTGAACAAAAACCATTACCGTTCCTTCAAAAGTTCCATCATTGGTGTCAAAACTAATTGAACGCATATTAACATTCAGTTCATTTGAAATAATTTTTGTGATATTGTTTACCAACCCCACTTCATCAATTCCTGTAATTTTTATTCCGGATAAGAATGAAATTAATTCCTTGCTCGTCCATTTAGCTTTTACTACGCGATAGGAGTAGTTTGATAATAATTGAATCGCATTCGGACAATTAACACGATGTATCTTTATTCCTTCATTAATTGTTATGAAACCAAATACATCATCACCTGGAATAGGGGTACAGCATGGCGAAAGTTTATAATCTATCTTTTGCAAATTCTCTCCAATCACCAGCATGTCGGATTTCCCTCGTGCCGCAGTTACCAATTGTTCTAATGATTGAGTAGTTTCTGTTTTTTTGATATTGCCAGATTTGTGGATAATTTTTCCATGTTCTTGTCGGAAATCTTTAAGATGTTTTAGATTAATATTCCCAACTGCAACACGATAAAAAAGTTCCTGACTACTCGGTAACTTAAAGAAATTGGCTAATTCATTGATATTGGAAATAGTAAAATCTATTTTTAAATGATTGAATTTCCGTTCAAGCATATCTCTTCCATCTTCCGAAACTTTTTTTCTTTCTTCCTTCAGTGCATTTTTTATTTTTGATTTTGCACGGGCAGTAACAACATATCCCAACCAATCTTCTTTTGGGGTCTGCTTGTTGGATGTAAGTATTTCTATCTGATCCCCGCTCTTTAATTTATAACTCAGCGGAACAAGTTTATGGTTTACTTTCGCCCCGATACATTTTTCTCCAACCTTAGTATGGATATCAAATGCGAAATCTAAGGCAGTGGCATTTATTGGTAAGGTTTTCATTTCTCCTTTAGGAGTAAAAGCGAAAATTTCGTCAGCAAATAAATTTAATTTAAAATCATCTAAAAATTCCATTGCATTTTCTTCCGGACTCTCAAGTATCTCACGGATCTTGCGAATCCAGTCGTCCAGCTGACTTTCGTTTGCACTATCTTTATATTTCCAATGTGCCGCATATCCTTTTTCTGCTAATTCATCCATACGCACTGTACGGATCTGGACTTCCACCCATTTACCTTCAGGTCCCATAACAGTGGTATGCAAGCTTTCATATCCGTTTGCCTTTGGCGTCGAGATCCAATCGCGGAGCCTATCCGGACTAGGATGGTAGAAATCTGTTACGGTAGAATAAACCCGCCAACAATCTGTTTTTTCATTTTCGGGAGGCGTATCAATAACAATACGGATAGCAAATAAGTCGTAAATTTCTTCAAAAGGAACACCTTTGTTTTTCATTTTACTATTGATCGAGAAAATGGATTTTGGCCGACCAATAATTTTTGTTTTTAATCCTTGCTCCTCTAAAATTTCTTTTATCGGAACCATAAATTTGCTGATAAATTTTTTGCGCTCCGGTTCAGATTCTCTTAGTCGTTGTTCAATATCGTTAAATAGTTCAGGTTCTGTGAATTTTAAACCAAGGTCTTCAAGTTCTGTTTTAATAGCATTTAAACCTAAGCGGTGAGCTAAAGGAGCATAAAGATAAAGTGTTTCAGAGGCTATTTTTAATTGTTTGTCGCGCTTCATGCTTTCGAGTGTGCGCATGTTATGAAGGCGGTCAGCAAGTTTTATCAGGATCACACGAACATCATCAGAAAGGGTAAGAAGCATTTTCCTGAAATTCTCAGCTTGTAAAGATGAACCTTGATCAAAAACACCTGAAATTTTGGTTAATCCATCAATGATCTTCGCTTCTTTGGCCCCGAATAACCCCTTGATGTCTTCAAGTGTAAGGTCGGTATCTTCAACAACATCGTGCAACAGGGCACAAACAACAGATGTTGTTCCCAAACCAATTTCTTCAGCACAAATATGGGCAACGGCAATAGGGTGGTAGATGTATGGCTCTCCCGATTTTCTCCGCATATTTTTATGCGCTTCCAATGAAATATCGAAGGCCTTCCGGATAAGAAGTTTATCACCTTTTTCAAGTGTCCGCTTACAGGCATGTAAAAGTGCCCGATAACGTTTTAATATTTCTTTTTTTTCTGCTTCAATATTAATGACAGGTTGTTCTTCCATACAAGTAGCTTAATTTATTGTAAAGTTAACAATTTATGCTGTTTAATTGAAATGGCATTAAGTCTTGAAATATAAATAAGAAGGGTGGCGAAATGGTAAAATTCTTATTTTTGGTTGTTAAAGTGAGTTATATTGTCTACTTATGACCTAAATTATTGGATTAATTTGAGATCTGTTTAAGTTTATATTAATCCCAACTAAATAATACAGTATCTGATGAATGAGATTAAGAATTTTGGCTATTTGGATAATCTTGAATTATCAGAATACATTTCTTTTCCTATTTATATTTTTTTTATTTTGCTTATTTCTTACTGGATACAACAAAAAAATATAAAAAAATATCCTATTTATAAGTTTTACACATTGGGTGTTTTTGTTAAACTTATTGGAGCAATTGTTTTTTGTTTGGTTTATATATATGTTTATAAAGGTGGAGATACAATTTCCTATTTTGAGAGCGCAAGGGCACTAACAAATTTGTTTCTTGAAAAGCCTTTAGATTTTTTTAAGGTAATGTCCGAAGGACCTAGTGTTGAAAACTACTTTCTTTTTAACGGGAAAACCACAGGATACCCATGGGCATATATGTTCTACGACCAAAAAACTTTTTTTGTGATAAAATTATTAGTACCCTTTATGCTTTTGTCATTTAAGGGATATATGTTGACAACAATATTGTTTTCTTGGGCTTCTTTTGCAGGTATTTGGAGGTTGTATATTGTTTTTTCAAATCACTACCTAAAGTATTATAAACAATTAGCTGTGGCAATTTTATTTCTTCCTTCTGTTGTTTTTTGGGGGTCCGGGATATTAAAAGATACAATCACCTTATCTGCATCATGTTGGTATATTTATATTTTTTATAAATTATTTATTATCAGGGAAAAGCCTATCAAAAATTTTTTATTATTAATAATTATTGTCTTTGTGATACTTTCAATAAAGCCATACATTTTATACACCTTACTTCCTGGTTCAATTGTTTGGATTTTTTACGAAAAAATATTGAATATCAAAAATATATTAATTCGTTATTTAATTATTCCTGTTGGCCTTTTGTCTAGTTTGTTGATAGGCTTTTTTATATTAACCAGTATTGGCGGCTTTGATATAAATAAATTACTATATGAAGCATCAGAGAAACAATCAGATCTCAAACAAAGTTATTATTCAGGGAACTCTTTTGATATTGGAACTTATGAACCTACAATCGCTGGAGCTATGGGGGTTTCCCCTGCAGCAATAACTGCTGGATTATACAGACCGTTTCTGTGGGAATCTAAAAATGTTGTAATGTTATTGTCAGGAATCGAGAATTTTATTTATTTATTAATAAGTGTTTTTATAATAATGAAATTTAAATTTAGGAAATTAATTAAAATCATTTCAGGCAATCCTTTGTTGTTGTTTTGTATTATTTATTCGGTTTTCTTTTCATTGATTGTTGGTCTTTCGACAGCGAACTTTGGTGCGTTGGTGCGATTTAGAATTGCTTATTTACCTGAGTTTGTCAGTTTTTTATTAATTACATATTATCTTATGCGTGAAAATAAATCATCTTGAATTTAGTGTTTTATATACCAGGCTTTTAAACTGTCTCCTTTTTTTAAAATATCCAAGATTTTATTCGCGATTTTTTTAAAAATTTTAAAGATTATTTTTGTTTCTGTTTTGCTTCTCAAACTTTCTTCCATAGTTCCATATGTTCCGTCACTTTGTATAGTGCCAGTGCTTTGTCGAAATCTATTAATGTGAATCCCTGTAGTTTCAATTTTTGATTTAAAGAAACCATTAATTTTAAATAATTTATTAATTGTTCTTGGAGTGTAGTAGGAGAGGTGTTCAGGATATTCAATAATGTTCCAATGTTTTAAAAAATAGCGACTGAATGAGTTGAAATTAGGAGTTGTAACGTATATTAATCCTTTTTTTCGAAGTATCTTGTATATGCTATTACATTCTTCATTAGGGTTATTAATGTGTTCTAGGACTTCAAACGATGTTATGACATCAAACATCTCATTGTGGTAATTGCTTGTTTCCAGTTTTCCTTGATTTGATTTAATTCCTTTTGAATCCAAAATTTCAATTGCTTCATCAGTGAACTCAGTTCCATATACATTCCATCCTCTGTTTTTTGCAGCGTCTAAAAAATACCCGTCACCGCAACCTATGTCAAGAATATTGTTTGTTTGTCTGAATTGTTCAAAATTATCAAGTAATTCATTGTATCGCATTAATGTGATTGGTGACAAAAGATTCCCTCTTTTGTATTTTTTATAGTGGATTAATAATTCAACATTGGTTGGGATTCTATTGCAGAAAACGAATTTGCAAGAAATACATTGTACTAAATAATCTTTTTGAAAATTTGGAAGTATAGTAAGATTATTAGAACTACAAATAAGGCAGTGATTGTGTTTATTATACATTATTGCTTTTTTAGATTGTTCTCCCATTTCCATGCGGATTCCATCATTTCATCTAAATTATATTTTGGCTTCCAATCAAGTTCTTTTCTTGATTTATTTGTATCGGAATAAATTGATTCTACATCTCCAGGCCTTCGAGGACCAATTATGTAGTTTGGCTTTATGCCACTTATTTTTTCAAATGAACTTAATGCTTCAAGGACGCTGACACCATTGCCTGTTCCTAAATTAAAAACTGAGTAGTTGTATTTGTTTTTGTTGCTCAAAATAAAATGCACCGCTTTTATATGGGCAATTGCAATATCTGTAACATGTATATAGTCTCTGATGCAACTGCCGTCTCGTGTGTTATAATCAATTCCATGAACACTCATTTGTTCTATATCACCAATTGCTGTTCGAGTAATAATAGGTACTAAACTACTAGGCTTATTAATTGGTAGTTCACCTATCAATCCTGAAACATGAGCGCCAACAGGGTTAAAGTACCGCAACGAAATTGCATTTAATTGTGGATATGCTTTGCAGTAATCTTTTAATATTTCTTCTCCAACCTGCTTAGTGTATGCATAAGGAGATTCTGCTTTATTAAATGGCGTCGATTCTTTTACCGGAAGTTCATAAATATTGCCATATACAGAGCAGGAGGAAGAAAAAATAAAATTTGTTATGTTAAATTTTAGACAACATTGCAAAATATTTAAAAGTGAATTAATGTTATTATTGTAATATTTATATGGATTGTCGACAGATTCTGGGACAGATTTGAAAGCGGCAAAATGAATCACACCAATTATGTCTTTCTCAATTTCAAAAATCTTTAAAGTATTCTCATAATTACATAGATTAACATCGTAGTATTTTACATCTTTTCCTGTAATCTGTTTAATTCTATTGTAGGTTTCTTCATTCGAATTCGAATAATTATCGATAGAAACAACTTTTAAATTTGTTGTTTCTATTAATTCAATTATTGTGTGAGAGCCAATATACCCTGCTCCTCCAGTAACGATAATAGTACCTGATTTAGTCATTTTTATATATTTTTGAATAAATATTCTCTGCGATTTCAAAATTACGATACTTTTCTGCAATTGGCCGTATTTTATTATATAACTCGATTCTCGTATTATTTTTCAATAAATTGTCGATTTCTTTTATTGATTTTAGGTAACCCTCAGTATTTAAGTTTTCTAATACACTTCCAATTTTATAAGTATAGATGATATCTGAATCGTCTGATATGTTGGGTGTTATAACAACAGGTAGACCTAATGCCCAATATTCTCCATCTTTTATTGGTGTGCAATATTTTTTTGTTGGAACAGATTTTACTGGAGTGATGCCAAAGTCTGCTAATCCCATATAATCGGGAATTTGATCGTGAGAAACAAACGTATGAATAATTGTTCTAGATAATATACCTGATTCCGCGGCCATGTCTTGTATGTAACTTTGTGGGGATGACGATAAAATTAACATTCTGAAAGTCTCTCCCCAATATATTTCCGCCGCTTTTATAAAATCAAAAATTTCTTTATCTAGATAAATTCCTCCAAATTTGCCGGCATAGACACATACTATTGCCTCCTTTAAATTTAATTCTGATAACAATTCTTTTTTCTTTATATTTTTTTTTGAGAATAATTTTAGATCAACGCAGGCTGGTTTTACAAAAAAGTTGTTTGCGTCATGATTGTATTTTATTTTTGAATAATCTTTCATTCCTTCAGTTGTCGTAATCAAATACTTAGCTCTTTTAGTTTGAAGCTTTTCGAAAATGAAAAGCAGTTTGAATGCGATGCTGTTTTGTTTCCATTCGCCATTTTCAACCATAGCTTCTGCATGTGGTTCAAAACTATCAATGATAAGTGTTTTTTTAGTTAGAATAGAAAGTGTGTAAGCAATCATTCCTGATGGAGTACACCATGCGTGGATAGTTGAAATATTTTTAAATTTAATAAGAAAGTATAGTTGAATAATGTTTTTAATCCATCTAAAAATTGCAAAAAAGCCAAATGGGGTGTATGGAAGACTAATGTTTTTTATACCGCATTCTGAAAGTGCATTTTTCGTTTTGTTTTTATCTAATGTGACTAAATATATTTTGCTGCCTTCTGGTAATTTTTTTGAAATTATTTTTATGTAAGGGAGTGTATACGTTTGTATTAATGCATCGTTAAAGCACCAATAGGTAATTATTAATATATTATTTTTTTTAGTTGACACTTTTTTTCTTTAAGATTCGAAGCGTGATTTGAGGGTAATTCCAAATAGATTTTAATAAAAAATAAAGGCCTCTGAATTTATTATTGCCATTTTTCCACCAACTGCCTGCTAACATATAATATAATTTCCCAAAACATTTTTTCTTGAAAAATTGTGATTCAAATAAATTATTTTTATTTACTTTCTCTATTAAGTAAATTGAATCTTTTTCTAATAGTGAAATGTTTTTTGACATGTTATTCTTATGTGCTCGATATTTCCACAGCGATTTATTTATTAATTCTAATTTAAATTTATTTGCAAGAAGTCTAATCCACAGATCTTGATCAGCATTATTAGATAAATTTGTATCAAATGTTCCAATAGTGTCAAAAATTTCTTTTTTTAAAATTATGCCAGAAGGAGCAGTTATGTAATTACCTTTTATAGATAATATATCATTTAAGGTTGGTGTCTTACTTCCTGTTAATGTTTTATTTATATTAATGGAGTTTTCGTCTATTATATCACAGTTTGAATAAACGGCATCAATAGATTCTTTTTTAAGGAAAAATATTTTTTCTTCTAGATTTGAAAGAAGCCATATATCATCGGCGTCAAGAAATGATATGTATTTGCCTCTCGATTTAGAGATGCCGAAATTTCTTGCAACTGAAACACCTGAATTATTTTGGTGGTAGTAGTGGATTTTAATATTGGTTAAATAGTTCTGAATAATTCCATCTGTTTTATCATTTGAGCCATCATTAATTATTATTAATTCCCAATTTTCATAAGTCTGATTTAATACCGATTGAATCGTTTCTTCAATATATTTTTCTGCATTATATACAGGCATTATTATGGATGTTTCTGGAATCATATTAACTTTTAAAGGATTGCATTTTTTTAGTGATATTTTATATATTTTGAAAACAGATTTTAGTTAGTTTCAATATTTATACGTTTTGCTCAATTTTGCTAAAGTAATGCGTTATTTTTAAAATTATAATAATGGAGTGAATCTATTTTCATGTTAGTAGGTTTGTTTATAGCAATCTCATTAAATGTTTTTATGAATTAATATTCTTTCCATACTTAGATAAACTATCTTTCTTCTAAATATGAAGGTTGGTTTGTCCTATTGGAAGCCATTTTCTTTAGAATAGGAATGAATATTGTTTTTTAGTATACTGCTTTTAGATGCCTTTGTATAACTTCAAGTGATTATGAAACATTGTTTCAAATTGATACATTTCTATTGCTTTTTGATACGCGTTATCAGTTAATATATTTTGATTTTCTTTGCTTTCAAGTAACCAAAGTACTCCATCCGTTATTTGCTGAGGATTTTTATATTCCGTCATGTAACAATTTACTTTGTGTTCTAATGCATCAAGTGCTGCACCTGTTGGAGTTGTTACTATTGGTACTTTATTCGCCATGGCTTCAGCGATGACAAATCCAAAAGGTTCATAATTTGCAGCATGTAAATATATATTCATTAATGAATATAAAGAAGGAATATATTTTTTATCAATCCACCCTGTTAAAATTATATTTTGTTGAAGTTTATTCTTTTTTATTAATTGTTCCAATTCTTCTTTTTGTTCTCCCGTACTAATAAATAAAAATACAACGTTGCTATGCTTTTTTACTATATCTATCGCAGCATCAATAATGTACCTGTAACCTTTCCATTCAATATATCTTGCAATTGTTCCGATTACAATTTTATTTGATAATTTATATTTTAGTATTAGTTCTTTTTTTAATTCATCATCACTTTTGCATAGATATTTAAAAGGTATGCCATGATGAATAATTGTTACTTTTTGCTCCTTTGCTCTTTCTTTTTCAATAACAAATTTTGACACCTCCTTACTTACGGCGATAATTTTAGTAGCATTAAAGTTGTTAAATTTATCTGCCCAAACCCACTTTGGGGCATAATAATAATGAAAGGATGTATCTTGTTTTGTAATAATTCTTTTTTTTATTCCTGTTAGTCTTGCTGCTATTAATGATGGCAATGAGTCATCAAATAAGTGTGAATGGACAATGTCGGGCTTGATTTTTTTGTACAATTTAATGAAACTCAATAATGCAAAAAACATTGATTTTTTTCTTTTTTTTGCGTCAAATTTTATCCAATAACAATCACAATTGAAGTTTTTCATTTCCTCTATCATTATTGGTTTTACGTGATAAAGACATATAAACGAAAATTTTAATTCGGGATATTTTGCAACTTCTTCTGCGAACCAATTAAAATATGGCACAGATGGTGTGTTAGCCATTGTCATTGCTATGTGAGTGGTTTTCATATGAATTGTTAAATCCTTTATTAATGTAAATGCCTGTTTGAATTAAATATATTTTTTCTAAAATGGAATAGTTGACTTTTAACGATTCTAATAAGTAAGTAAGGGAATTAACAATAGTTATCGAAAAATTCTGTCTTGCTATTTTCTTAATAACTTTCTTGATTTTCAATTTTGTCGAATCGCTTTTTGAGATAGGCGTGTTCTCATACCATAGTTCGAGTTTTTTTTTGTCAGGGTATAAATTTGCAAGCCTTACAAATCCTTGCACGCCATTGTATTGCCTATTTAACCAAACTGATTTTTGAATTCTATCAATTTCATGATGAAGTACTGTGTTGTTTTCATCGAGTAGTAATATAAATCCATTTTGCTTTGCCCGTGCTGAAAACTCCTGATCCTCGCAGCCTGCATATGGAAATAAATCATCCATCCCGTTCAATTGAATAAAATGCTTTTTTTTGATCGACAAACAGAACGATGCCAATGAATCCACTAAGTAATGTTTTGAGTTTTCTTTTGTTTCATTATTTTTTCTTCCTCTAATGCTACCGTAGTCATATATCAATCTGAATTTTCCGAAAGAATTTTTATTTAAAAGTATTTTCATTTCACTACTATATTCCCAGATTGGTGTAGAAATTGCTTTATCATATTCTGTATGTATTTTAAGTATTGATGATATAGTTTCAGAATCAATTAAAATATCATCATCTAAAAATAATAAAATCTCACCATTTGCAATGTTAGAACCATAATTTCTTGCAGAAGCTGCACCAGCCTTTTTATTATTATAAATATTTAAAGGAATATCATTGTTGTTTAAACTTATTGGCAATATTTGATTTTGTTTATCATCATTTATTACAATAATTTCTGCATTTATATTTACTAAAGCATTTGCTAGGTGTTGAAGTACAATTGGAAGTATTTTGTTCCTTTGGTAAGTTGGAATGATGACACTTAAAACCATTTTAATATTTTGAATATAATTTAGACAACTTATAGTTATTGGCTTTAAGGCTACTCAGTAAATTTAAAATTCTTATCGCCTTGTATATTAATTTATAAGTTCTTCCTTTTACCAAACAAATAAATTGTAATTCATTTTTGATAATTTGATTTGTTTTTTCTGAAATATGAGTTGACGATTTGCCTACATGATGTATTATTTTTTTATAAGGTAGATAAACGATCTTGCACCCGACTTGCTTAAAATCATAACACCATTTCATATCTTCTCCATACATAAAAAAGGTATCATCTAGTTGTTTTTGATTTAACTTCTCTAAACATTTTTTATGAAACATGAAAAATGTACCCCATATCCATTCTGGTTCTGCTTCACTATTATGGTCAAAGTATGTTGAGAATAAAAGTTTAGCAGCTTTTTCTTTTGTTAGCAATTTTTGTAATCTAAAGATTTCTACAATATTATTCTTAATACTTGGAAAAGTAGAACATTGATACTGAATTTGATTGTTAGGATAAATTAATTTGCAGGAAACTATGCTATTTGTTTTGCCATTCATTATGTAATGGTAGCAATAGCTGATAGTGTCTTCAAAAAGTTCCGTGTCACTGTTTAATAAAAGAATTATTTCTCCTTTAGCTTTTAGTATCCCTAAATTGTTAGCTTTTGAAAACCCTGAGTTTGTATTGTTTTGAATGTGTTTTATAGTTGGGTGCAACTGTTTTAATTTTTCTGCTGAACCATCATTTGAAAAATTATCTACTAAAATAATTTCAAAGGCAATGTTTTTTGTGTATTGAATAATCGATTCAATACACTTTTTTGTGTAATCTAATGTTTTGTAATTTATGATGATAATTGAAACCATTATTTATATTTAACTACTGTTGCAAACTGCTGGAATTGCCATGAATTTATTTTAAAAAGCAGTAGCCAGTTCAGTATCTTGAATTTACGCGAATAATAGGAATTAATACCTTCATGTTTAATGATTTCCCCACCCGATTCGGCAAACATTTTTTTAATACTTTTTGATGAAAAAAAACGCAAATGTGTTTTATCCATAATTCCTGCATCTTCGTATTTCCAATCTTGCTGAAGTATATTTTGAATAAAATTCCAGTAATAAAATACATTTGGTATTGAGCTGACTATGTATCCTTTAGGGTTAAGGTGTTTCTTACAAATTTCAATTGTTGAGTATGGATCAACTAAATGTTCCAACACATCGTTAAAAATAATACAGTCAAATTTTTGACCGCCAAAATCGGTGTTATTATCAAATAGTGAGTTAATGACATTATCAAGATTTTTTTTTGCAAGCTCTGCGGCTTCTTTATTAGGTTCTACTCCCCAAACCAAACAGTTGTTTTGTTTTTTTACTTCCAAACCAAATTTTCCGGAAGCACAACCCACATCCAAAATAAATTTTGCATCCTTTGGAATGAATTGTAACATTTCCAACCGATTGAATTCATAATAATTTTTGTTTTTAATATCGTAAAGAGAAGGAATATACATTTTTACTTTATTTTAAATGCTTATCTATAAATGCTTGAATATTTTCAGAGCATATTAATTGAATATTTTCATTTATTTTATTTTCAGGCCAATTCCACCATTCGATTTGTAATAAATCAGAAATTATTTCTTCTGAAAACCTTTTTCTTAAATGTTTGGCAGGATTTCCTGCAACGATTTCATAGGCTTGAATTGATTTCGAAATAACACTACCTGCTCCAATAACTGCACCGTCACCAATTGTTACACCTGATAATATTATTACGTCATTTCCTATCCATACATCATTTCCAATTTTTATGTTTCCTTTTGTCGAGGGATGTCCTTTTACAGTTTTTCCATTTATAAAACTATTATTTAATACATTGAAAGGGTAAGTTGAAATCCAATCAGTTCTATGATTTCCACCTAAAATAATTTTTACATTATCAGCGATTGAGCAAAATTTTCCAATTTCAAGTTTGGTGTTTTTATCCCAAGAATATATTTTTGGGACACCATAAGTGTAATTGCCAATTTTTATATTGGAACCTGAAAATAGCTCTTTTGTAAAGACAAACTCTTGCTTTTTTTTAAAAAATAAAAAAGGTAATAATTCAGTTATTTTCATAGCCATTCATAATTACCAAAAACACTACCATAGAAGTAATTGTTCACGTTATATATCATAAAATCGGATTGCAGATCAATGATTGAAAATGTTAATAAATCTTCATAATGATGTACTAATTCTTTATTAGGTATATGAATTCTAAGACTCAAATTATATTGTCCTTCTGTAAGAAAGTGTTTGTTTATTTTTAAAACAATATCTTCATTATCAATTATAGTCTCAGCCGAAAAAACGGGAGATTTTAAAAGATTTGTTATCGTAATCATCAAAGAGTAGCCAGAGTTGTTTGCATTTATTCTTAATTTAAATGGTATGTAAATTTCTTCATCAACTTTAAAAGTTGATTTTAACTCAGTATTGTTGTTTGTTGTTTGTACCTTAAGAAGGTCTATTTTTTGTTGTGTTTTTGTTTCATTTATAAATGAGGCGTTATCTTCCGAATGGAGGTATTGGGCTATTATGTTACTAATTGAATCTTCTTTTTTTACAATTCCTCTTTCTAAATAAATTCCCTTACTACACAATTGTGTGACAATCCCCATATTATGGCTAACAAATAAAACTGTTCGGCCGCTATGGGTAACATCTTCCATTTTACCCATACATTTTTTTTGAAACTCGGCATCGCCAACGGCTAATACTTCATCTATGATCAGGATCTCATTCTCTAAAAAAGCAGCTACGGCAAATGCTAAGCGAAGTTGCATTCCTGAGCTGTAATGTTTAAGAGGGGTGTCAATAAATTTTTCTACTCCTGCAAAATCAACAATGGCATCAAAATTTTTCAGAATTTCTTTTTTGCGCATCCCTAAAATAGAACCATTCATAAATATATTTTCCCTGCCGCTTAACTCAGGATGGAACCCTGTGCCTACTTCCAATAAACTGGCAATACGTCCTCTTGAAATAATTTTTCCAGAACTCGGTGGTGTTATTTTTGATAATATTTTTAGTAGTGTTGATTTTCCTGCTCCGTTTTTTCCAATAATTCCAACACTTTCGCCCGGCATTATATTAAAACTGATATTGTTTAGGGCATAAAAATCTTCGTCTTTACTTCCTGCTGTTTTTTGAAAAGGGGACTTAATAGTATTGATAATGGAATCACGTAAACTTAAATAAGGTTGTGTTTCGTGTTGAATACGAAATTTTTTTGAAATGTTTTGTATTTCTAATATTGGTTTCATTTTATGCTAAATCTGCAAAATAAGCTTCTGTTTTTCTAAAATAAAATACGCCAATTATAAAAAATAGTATAGCTGATAGTACACTTACAAGCATCAAATTTGAATCAAGGGGTTTTGTAGTAACAGCATATCTGGAAAGTTCAACTGCTGAATACATTGGATTCAAGGCTAATAAATATTTTATTTTTAAGTTACTAATTAATGAAAGAGGGTAAATAACTGGAGTTAAAAATAATAATCCTTGTATCATAAAAGGGATAATATACCTGAAATCGCGGTATTTTATATTTAAGGCAGCAAGCCAACAACCCAGACCAAATGTTGAAATGCAGGTAATCAAAATACTCAATGGAAAAAAAATAATAAAATTTAAAATATGTATATCAGTTTGATAATAGATAAGCATTCCGATGAAAATTATAAAGGCCATAATAAAATCGAATAGTGAAACTAGTACTGCAGAAATTGGAATAATTAATCTTGGAAAATATATTTTTTTTATAATATTTGAATTTGTGACCATGCTATTCCCGGCACCCGATAATCCTGAAGAAAATATGTTCCATACTATTAGTCCACTTAATGCAAATAATGGATAAGGCATATTTAATTGCGTGTTGTTCGATATTATTTTCCCTAAACTGAAAGAAAAAAGCATAGTCATAATAAGTGGCTGTAATATCGCCCATAAAAAACCAAGAACAGTTTGTTTGTATTTTACTTTTATGTCACGCCAAGTGAAAAAATAAAACAATTCTCTGTATTGCCATAATTCAGCAATTCCAAGATTCAATTTTTCTTTTGGTCTTATTTCGTATTCCATATTTTATTTGTTCCAATCAGATAAGTCACATTTTATTATTTTTTCCAATTCATCGTTATGTTGTTTATAAAAAGTGATTAAATATTTTTTTTCGGAATCATTCATTTCGGAATTTTTACCATTTTTTTTATTTATCAATCTTAATTTTTCACCAAATTTGTATGCCTTGTTAGTTGGGATAATTTTCAAAAAAAGCCTTCTGAAAACGCCTTTTTTTTTGAGGATGTGTTTTGTTACTCTGGCATAAAATTGAGAATACATTTTTTGTGTCACGTTATGTTTCACTTCCACATTGGGTTGAAATAGATTATCGATATTGATGATATTGAAAATGTCCTGACAAACTTTCAGCGTATGGTTTTTTAATTCGTCATATAAAATTACGTAAACTTGTTCTTTTGGAAAGTATTTATAAATATTATTCAAGTGCTTAGCATAGAACCCATATTCTATAAAAAAATTAAAACCCCAACTTTCATCATTTTCTTTATGTTCCTTCATTAATTCTGGTAATTCTGAAAATTCAAATTTTGCAGAACCGTAATTTTTCTCCATTAAATAGGAAGAATAGGCTCTTTCAACAGGATTGCGGAGAATGATAATTAGTTCGCATTTGGGATTATGATCATAAAGTCTCTTTATTGCATTTTCATTAGCATATAATCCGGCACTTTTAGCTACAATTTTTAAGTTTAGAGGAATTGTTTTGTTCGGAAAATACTTATTAAATGCCTGATTATAGTTATTATTATATTCATGAGAATCTACAAAGAAAGCAAACTCTTTTTGAGGATGTGTAATACATTCGGGATGTTCGCCTAAATATCTTAAAAGGGAAGTTGTTCCAGCTTTTTGGGCTCCTACAATCATTACATCAATTGGTCTACTCATACAAAACTTAAAGGTGTCATTAAGATTCTAAAGATAGGAAAAATTAACCATTATTTAATTGACAAAATTGTATTTTTGTTGCCAAATATAATTATCCATGATTCTCGTCTTCGCCACCGCCAATCAAAATAAAGCAAAGGAGATCCAATCTCTGATTCCTGATTCAATAGAGATATTAAGTCTGAATGACATCAATTGTCAAGAAGAAATTCCTGAAACTCAAACAACGATTGAAGGAAATGCCTATCAAAAAGCTTATTATGTATTTGAAAAATATCATAAGAACTGTTTTGCTGATGATACTGGATTAGAGATTGAGTCATTGGATTGGGAGCCCGGTGTGCTTTCTGCCCGATATGCCGGTGAAAGTAAGGATGCTAATGAAAATATGGATAAAGTACTCTCAGAAATGTCTGGACTGAAAAATCGCAACGCTAGGTTTAAAACCGTTATTTCTTTGATAATAGATGGAATGGAAATTCAATTTGAAGGGATAGTGAATGGGCAGATCCTAACAGAAAAAAAAGGATCTCAGGGTTTCGGTTATGACCCGATCTTTCTACCGGATGGCTTTAACATATCCTTTGCCGAAATGGGCCTTTCCGAAAAGAATAAAATCAGCCATCGTGCTTTAGCGGTTAATAAACTTGTTGAATACTTGAATACGCTTGCATAAATACACGCTTCGATAATCTTAATTTTGTAAGAACTATAATTTTTGTCAGATACCAATTGGTGTGGATATTAATTTGAGTCAGTATCAGTTTTAATAAATTTAATATGTCTTTCCCTTATGGGTAGGCAAGTGTAAGGTATATGAAAATAAAAATAGGGATCATTTTTGGCGGCTTTTCTAAGGAACGGGAAATTTCATTTGCGGGCGGACGAACAGTTTACGATAATCTAAATAAATCTCTTTTCGAGGCAATTCCCGTTTTTGTGGATAGTTTCGGGAATTTTGTTTTGCTTAACTGGGAATATGTCTATAAAGGTAGTATTCGCGATTTTTATCCTCCGTCAGAATTTATTCCAACCAAGGATGGTGATTTTCAAATTTATACAGAGCAAATTGGAAAATTATCGGATGATCAGCAACTTGAAATTATCAGCAAAATTGGGAAGAAACTAGCACCTAATGAACTTAAATTGCATTTCGATTTCGCCTTTTTATGTCTGCATGGTTCATACGGTGAAGATGGTAAAATTCAAGGATTGTTTGAATATCTTGGAATACCATATTCTGGCTCCGGAATTTTACCTTCTGCTATCGGCATCGATAAAAGCGTTCAAAAACGTCTTATGGTAAATGCTGGATTTAATAGTCCGAAGTTTTTTACAATTAACAGAAATACATATATTAATGGTGATTGTAAGAATGCTTTTGAAAAAGCAAAAAAAGAAATTGGTCTGCCGCTTGTTATAAAGCCTGCCAATCAAGGCTCTTCCATCGGGATAAGTATTTTACATGAGGATGATAATTTTAAATTCATGGAAGCTGTTGAAAAGGCTTTTTTTACCAAATGGCTAGATGCTGCAGATTGGAATAAATTAGATACTGTCGGAAAAAATATTTTTATTCGTGAACTGGCTGATATTCGTGAAGGAATTGGCATGCCGGTAAAAGTTCAAAGTTCAACGTTGAAAGTTGAAAGCATTGCATATCATCCACAAGATTTAATTGAATATCTGGATAAAACTTTTGAAACAGAAAATGAAGGTGTTGTTTTGTCTGCTTTGGATGGAGAAAGTAAAGTGCTTATCGAAGGATTTATTGAAGGGAAAGAATTTTCTTGCATTGTAGCTCAGGATGAGGCTGGAAAAGCCATTGCGTTGCCACCGACCGAGATAAGAAAAGGTAAAGAATTATTCGATTACCGCTCAAAATATTTACCCGGTTTATCTCGCAAGATTACTCCGATCGATCTGCCGAATACTCAAATTCAAGCAATCCGTAAGGAATGTGAACGTTTGTTTTATGCGCTGAATTTCGACGTATATGCACGTATTGATGGTTTCATTTCCAATGAAGGAAAGATCTTTTTGAATGATCCGAACACCACTTCTGGAATGATGCCTTCTTCTTTTTTCTTCCACCAGGCAGCTGAAATAGGTTTGAATCCTTCACAATTTCTTACGTATATCATTCGTACCTCATTGGCTCAACGAATTATCGCAACTAGGAATAGCGGAGTCTTTGATGAGCTGTTAAATAAATTAGATAGCGCTATCAAATTGGATAAAAATGCGGCAACCAATAAGATCAAGGTGGCTGTAGTATTGGGAGGTTATTCTTCCGAACGACATATTTCGGTTGAAAGTGGCAGAAATATTTATGAGAAATTAGCTTCATCCATTAAATATGAACCTATTCCTGTGTTCCTTACTGGAAGCAATGAGGAACATATCATGTATCAAATACCTGTAAATATTTTATTGAAAGATAATGCAGATGATATAAAAGATAAGATCGATAATTATAAAATTCATGATCTTGTAAAAGAGATCATGAATGAATGTTCGGCCATTACAACAAAATATTCGAACACCGACAATTTAGCAAAGCCTAAAAAAATTACATACGAAGAGTTGGGTGAAATGGTTGATTGTGTTTTTATTGCGCTGCATGGTCGACCAGGTGAAGACGGCGCTATACAAGCTAATTTGGAAAGAGTTGGTTTGCCTTACAATGGTTCGGGTGTTGCAAGTTCTCAAATTACAATTGATAAATACAGAACCAATGAGATCTTAAAACAAAATGGTTTTCTTGTTGCCGAACATTTGTTGGTTACGGAAGTGGATTGGAATGCGGATCATACAAAAGTATTAAATACTATTAAGGACAAGATCCATTATCCGTTTATCGCAAAGCCTGTGGATGATGGATGTTCCTCAGCAGTAAAAAAAATTAAAACACCTGAAGAGTTTGTAGCTTTTGCGAAACTGATTTTCCGGAAGGAAGAAAAATTGGAACATGCAGCTGCACAATTATTGCATATAAAAGACAAAGAAGAATTCCCTAAAAAGTCGGTTATATTGGTGGAAGAATTGATCTCAAAAAAAGATGCGAAACACTTTTTGGAAGTAACGGGCGGAATGCTTACCAAATTTGATAAAGAAGGCAATGTGCACTACGAAGTTTTTGAAGCATCAGAAGCATTAAGTGAAGGCGAAGTGTTGTCATTGGAAGAAAAGTTTCTGGCAGGTCAAGGTCAGAATATTACTCCGGCGCGTTATTCAAAAGATTTGAAAGAACGTCAGCACATTTCCGATAAAGTAAAACAAACATTAGGTGCAGCTGCAAAATTATTGAACATTAACGGGTACACTCGTATTGATGCATTTGTCCGGATCTACGATGTGAATCGGGTAGAAGTAATCTTTATTGAAGTGAATTCTTTGCCCGGCATGACCCCTGCAACCTGCATCTTTCATCAAACAGCCATCAATGGCTATAAACCATACGATTTTATTGACAAGATCTTAGATTTTGGTTTTCAAAAACGAAAAATGGAATTGAAATAGTTTTTATTTTTCTTAGAATGATTTTTTGAAAATATCATTGTCAGGTCATGGTGCAAAATGTCGGAGCGGTGAGGTCACCCTGAGTTTATCGAAGGGGTGGAAAAGCATACACAAATGTTTCGATGCTTCGACAAAAGCTCAGCACAGGCCAAGCTCAACATGACCACACAGGGTTCGGTTTGGTCACCCTGAGCGGAGTCGAAGGGCGACAAACGTTTGTCAATCAAAAACTCCTTTTTATTTATTAATACATTGATAATTTTTTTATGAAAAAAATGTTTGTTTATATATTAAAATGTTCTGCTGATTCATTTTATATTGGGGTAACTAATAATTTAGAAATGAGATTTGTGCTACACGTTAATGGAATTAACAAAAATTGCTACACTTTTTCAAGGCAACCTTTAGAAATAGTTTTTTATGAATTATTTAATGATGCATCTTTTCCAATCAGATTCGAAAAAAAACTGAAAGGCTGGACACGGGCAAAGAAAATAGCTTTAATAAGTAGCAATTGGGAGAGGCTGAAAGAATTATCCGTTTGCAAAAATCAGAGTAATTATCTGAATTTGACAGGCAACACTTCGACTCCGCTCTGTGTGACGTAGCGTGTTCGATTTTTGATGAAAATCGATTTTTTATGGACGCTAAATACAATTTACACCCCTTTTTTTCGTTTCCTTAAAATTCGTACCTTCGTAGTCTAATTTCGATTGCAACCATTTATGTTTAAAGGGCTATTACAATTTATAAAGAGCAAAACATTTCTAAAACATTTGACCATTTACATTGTGTCAGTTTCTTTGATATGCTGGTTCATCATTTCCTGGTTAGGGAATACCACAAATCATAATGAAACAGTTTCTGTACCTGATTTTTCAGGAGTTGGTATTAAAGAGTTAGACAAGTTTGTTGCGGATAAAAATTTACGTTACTTGGTAATTGATTCTCTATATGATACAAAAGCTAAAAAGGGTGTTGTTATTAAGCAGGAGCCTGAGGCAAAGGCTGAAGTAAAAGAGGGGAGAACCATTTACCTTTATGTTACTTCTGTATTACCTCCTAGTATTCAAATGCCAAAGTTGATTGATCGCTCTTTAAGACAAGCAGCTGCTATGATAACAACTTTCGGATTAAAGATGGGTAAAACAAAATTTGTTCCGGACCAATGTGCTAATTGTGTGTTGGAGCAAATGGTAAAAGGTAAAAATATTGCACCCGGCGAAAAAATTGAAAAAGGAACTGTGATCGATTTGATCATTGGAAAAGGATTAAGCGATGAAGAAGTTGGTGTACCTTGTTTATACGGCTTATCCCGTAGAGAAGCAATGGAAAAATTAGCGGAAGCTTCCTTGACTATTGGAGCTGTTAATTTTGATGTAGCCAAAGATTCAATAAATGGAAGAGTATATCGACAAATACCATCTTGTATTAGAGATGTAATGATTAAAATGGGTGGAACAGTTGACCTATATTTTACAAGTGATAAAAACAAACTTTCCGCAATCCCTGATACTTCAAGTGTAAAAAATGATGATCCGAATTTTGACTAAAAAAATTAATGCAGCGATCTGCCTGTTGTTTCTAACTAATCTTTGTTTTAGTCAAGGTTTGGTTGAAAATGAATTAACTACCAATCAGGTGATCATCAGTAAATATGATCAGCTAAAATCTACCCTCAGATTACCTTCTCCTACAGATACTTTGAGTCTTGGTGCAAAAGGGATCTTAGATGATTTTTCATCTGAAGGGCCTTATCCGGATACTTCATTTTGGTTGGATAATAGAGTATATATTAATCGCGATTTTGCCAAAGCTCCTATTACACTTGGTGTAGCAACCTTTGATGGATTGGATTATAACGGTTACCCTTATGATTTTACTGCCGGGGCTTCAACTTCTGCACTTGCAGATTACCTTACTTCAAAACCGATTCATTTAAATTTACCGGCCAGCGATTCCATCTATTTTAGTTTCTATTGTCAGCCCCAAGGTATTGGAAATGCTCCTGAATACACTGATTCACTGGTGGTTCAGTTCAAACACTCCTCTGGTGTTTGGCAAAATGTTTGGGCATTAAAAGGCAGCATTCTTGCAGCAACAGATAGTTCCTGGACTTTGGTTATGATCCCTATTGTAGATACGGCCTTTCTGAAAGATGGATTTCAATTTCGTTTTTATAATAAGGCTACCATTAGCGGAAATACAGATCATTGGAATATTGATTATGTATATTTAAATAAGACTAGAAATCAAAATGATACAACTTTTGAGGATGTTGCATTTGTGTATAATACCGCTTCATTATTGAATACTTATTCTGCTATGCCTTGGAAACAGTATGCTACAGCGGATATGAAATTGAATTATAATACAACGATACGCAATAATCATACAGCAATAAAAAATGGAAGTTTTATTTATAAAATGTATGATGATGCAGGAACTCAGGTAAATACTACGTATTCAGGAGGAAGTTTTAATATTGATCCGTTTTCAACTGCAGGATACATGAACTACGCACCTTTTACAAATCCTGCTGTTAATTTTACGATCCCAGCTTTAACTACTGCTGCGCGTTACACAATTGAAAGTGTTGTGAATTCAACTCCCGATAATGAAAGAGGGAATGACACAGTACGCCATGTGCAAGACCTTACCAACTATTTTTCCTACGATGATGGAACCGCTGAAAATTCCTTTGGTTTAAGCACTTTATATGCCCAACTCGCAGAAAAATTTATTTTGAATGTAGCGGATTCTATACAATATATTGATATTTATTTTAACCCCTTCATGACTAATACCTCCATTTATACATTCAATCTGAATGTTTGGATTGATGGAGGCGGTGTTCCTGGAGCTGCTGTTTATACAGGTAGTTTAGCTCAAAGTCCTGTCTATGGTATGGTAACGCATAATCAATTTATTCGGTATAAATTGGATGCTCCTTTGTATTTGAATCCGGGTACATTTTATGTTGGTTTTACACAAAATACAAATCAGTTTTTAAATGTCGGTGTAGATAAAAATACAAATACCCAATCGAAAATATTTTATAATGTAAGCGGTTCTTGGAACACTTCTCCTTTTGTAGGCTCATTGATGGTGCATCCTGTTTTTGGTGCTGCATCAGAATTTACAGGAATCTTAAACACTGATAATAAAACGAACGATTTTTCTTTATATCCCAATCCTGCGAATGACCGGTTGTTTATCAATACCGGAAATACAAATGAAAAGATTATGTTTTCAATTGTTGATCTGTTGGGAAAAGTAATTATTGATAATGCGGTTTATTCTGGTCTTATCGATATTTCAAATCTTGATAATGGTATTTATTTTGTTCGTTTGAATGACGAAAAAAATACAACAACACTAAAGTTCATTAAAGTAAAATAAACATTTTTAAAGTATCCTGATGATTGAAGAAGGTTTAGATGTAGTAGAAGACAATGATGATCAGGAACTGTTTGAGCACCTTAGGGTGGTTGTTGATAAGGGGCAGTCGCTGCTTCGCATTGATAAATATCTGATCAGCAAAACACAAAACGCCACGCGTTCAAAAATTCAGCAATCTGCTGAAAATGGGAATATCCTGGTTAATGATAAGCCGGTAAAATCAAATTATAAAGTAAAACCTTTAGATGTAATTACCGTTGTTTTCGCTCACCCTCCGCGTGAAACGGAGCTTATCCCTCAAAATATTCCAGTTAATATTGTTTTTGAAGATGATGATCTGATCATCGTGAACAAAGATCCGGGAATGGTTGTTCATCCTGGTTATGGAAATTACAAAGGAACATTGGTGAATGCCTTGGCGTATCATTTCCAGCAATTACCTATAAGCAGATATGCTGCTACAATCGAGGCTACCAAAAAGTCGAAAGAACAGGCTTTGCTGCGTCCCGGATTGGTTCACCGATTGGATAAAAATACCAGTGGAATAATGGTTGTTGCGAAAAGTGAGAAAGCAATGGTGAAATTAGCAAAAGACTTTTTCGATAGGAATTTAGACAGGATATATTATGCACTTGTTTGGGGCGATTTTCAAGAAGATGAAGGAACTGTAACTGGAAATATTGGTCGTCATTTAAAAGACAGAAAAAAAATGGATGTTTTTCCAATCGATAGTGAAGAAGGAAAACATGCAGTAACACATTATAAAGTTTTGGAACGTTTCGGATATGTTACGTTGATACAATGTAAATTAGAGACAGGTCGTACCCATCAAATTCGTGCGCATATGCAGCACATCGGCCATTCTTTGTTTAACGATGAAACCTATGGCGGAGACCGTATCTTGAAAGGGACAACATTTGCCAAGTATAAGCAGTTTGTGGAAAATTGTTTTACTATTTTACCACGTCATGCATTGCACGCAAAATCATTAGGATTTAATCATCCGATTACAGGAAAATATATTCATTTTGATTCGGACATTCCTCAGGATATGCTTTCTGTTATTAATAAGTGGAGAGGCTATTCTGTTGCGATGGCTTTGGATGAGTCCTAATATGCAGCATATAAAAATGATTGTTTTTTTCTTTTTAAATAAAAATTAAATATGGAATTTTCTGCTCAACAAATAGCCGGACTTTTGCAAGGACAAATTGAAGGCGATTCAACAGTTAAAATCAGCAAACTTTCAAAAATTGAAGAAGGTGAACCTGGATCGATTTCTTTTTTGGCAAATCCAAAATACACACAGTATTTATATACAACAAAAGCTTCTTTGGTTATCGTAAATAAAGACCTTGTTTTAACAGCCCCAATTAATACAACCTTGATAAGGGTTGATAGTGCTGAGACCGCATTTTCAAAATTGCTTGAAATGTATAATCAGGTGAAGCTTAATAAAACAGGAATTTCAAAACACGCTTATATTTCCGAAACTGCTACAACAGGAACGGATATATATGCCGGTGAATTTGCTGTTGTTAGTGATAATGCAAAGATAGGAAATAACGTAAAAATATATCCTCAGGTATTTATTGGTGAAAATGTTGTTATTGGTGATAATACCACTTTGTTTGCAGGAGTAAAGATCTATTCGGAAACGGTGATTGGAAAAGATTGTATCATCCACTCTGGAAGTGTTATTGGTAGCGATGGATTTCGATTTAACCCGCAAAATGATAACCAGAAAATTCCACAGATAGGAAATGTTATTATTGAGGATAATGTTGAAATTGGAGCAAACTGTGCTATTGATAGAGCAACTTTAGGATCAACGATATTAAGGAAAGGTGTGAAGTTTGATAACCTGGTTCATATTGCGCATAATGTTGAAATAGGCGAGAATACATACATTGCAGCGCATGGCGTTGTCGCCGGTTCTTCAAAAATTGGTAAAAATTGTATGTTCAGCGGACAGGTCGGGATCGTTGGTCATCTTGAAATTGCTGATCAGACAATTATTACGGCCCAATCTGGGATCTCAAAAAGTATTACTAAAAAAGGGGAAGTATATATGGGCTCTCCGGCCTTTGATGCTGCCAAATATAGAAAAGCATACATTCATTTCCGCAACCTGGATTCAATTGTTAAACGTATTGACCAAATTGAAAAGCAAAATAAAATAGCAGAAAATAGCTAGTTTATCCCAAGGAATTCAGAAAAAAAATTAGTGAGAAAGATTTAATTCCGATATAGGGATCATCCTGTTTTGTTCCGGATCCCATAGTTTTAATCTTAAACAAGAAATAATATCCGAAAGTTTGAATGTTGTGACTGAAGGATTCTGCAATTCAGGGATATTTTTCATTGCTTCTGGCAAACGGTAAAAAGGTATTCTTGAATTTAAATGATGAATATGGTGATAACCGATATTTGCTGTTGCCCAGCGCATTATGGGATTCATTTTCAAATAACTGGATGATTCTAATGCCGCTTCTGAATAGGTCCATTCTGTATTA
This sequence comes from Bacteroidota bacterium, assembly GCA_947476185.1. GTDB lineage: Bacteria > Bacteroidota > Bacteroidia > 2-12-FULL-35-15 > 2-12-FULL-35-15 > 2-12-FULL-35-15. The sequence goes on along the minus strand of CANJPX010000007.1, from coordinate 10,045 downwards.
CTTTTGAAAACAACACCAGGAAAAGTGTGTTGAGCATAAAACAAATAAGCGCCTAGCATGTGAGAAAGAAAAAAGGGCAGAAAAAATGCGAGAAACCATGTTAAAGGTCCTGTATAGATTATTAATAATATGGCGATTCCAATATGCAATATCAGTGTAACTATTGAATCCCAATGTCTTTTCGGACTGCTAATGAATGACTGAAGACACATTCCATAGATGAACATGGTGAAATATGCAAAGATCATATTCAATGGATTACGGATAGCGAGGTAAATACGTCTATCACTTTCAGAAGCCTCCATAAATTTTTGCTTTGTCATTATTGGAAAGGATCCGATATTCGCACCATACAATTTTGCATTATTATTATGATGGTGATCATGCGAGCGCTTCCAAATACTCGATGGAGTTAGCATATAAAATCCATAGATCGTAAATATTATGTTGGCGATTATAGATTTTTGCAAAATGGCATGATGTTGATAATCATGAAAAATCATAAAGAAACGTGCTAAAAACGTGGCACTTAATATACTAGATAAAATTTTCCCGTAAATATTTGGGATGAAGTAGGTACCAAGAAGAAAAACGATCAGTAAGAAGAAGGTAGAAAGTGTATAATACCAACTTTTCCAGCGTATTTCTTTAGCATAAGGTTTGGTAGCAAGAATAAGGTCTTTTCCTTTTAACATGGCGGCAAAGATAAGAAGATTTTAGAAAAAAAAACACAGTTTTGAGGCGAGTTTTTTTCTTGGTTTTTAATTTGTTGATATTTAGCGCTTTACAGGATTGAGATTGGAAGTCCAAAATCCGGCGATGCTTAAATTATTAATTCCTAATGTTTGAGTTTATCTTTGAACACTTTTTGGAATTTATCTACTTTTGGTTGAATAACATATTGGCAATAAGGAACTTCCCCATTAATTTTATAGTAATCCTGATGATAATTTTCTGCCTTATAAAATGGTCCGGCAGGACTAATTTCTGTTACAACAGGTTTATCCCAGGCACCTGACTTTGTTAATTCCAACTTGTACTTTTCAGCTAATTCTTTTTGTTTTTCATTGTGATAAAATATCACTGATCTATATTGGGTGCCAATATCATTTCCTTGTCTGTTTAGTTGTGTTGGATCATGCGTTTGCCAAAAAGCCGCCAAAAGTTCATCATAAGATATTTTTGACGGATCGTAAACGATCTGGCAAACTTCTGCATGGCCGGTGGTGCCATTACATACTTCACGATAAGCTGGGTTTTTTACAGTTCCTCCCGAAAATCCGGAGGATACCGATATTACACCATCTAAAAGTTGAAATTGTGCCTCGACACACCAGAAGCATCCCGCTCCGAAAGTTGCAGTATCCATAGAATTATTAGTTTGAAAAATTTCTGATTTTGTTTGTTCAGTTTTCCGGCTTTCATTTATTTCTTTTCCATTACAAGAATAAAAAACATTGCATACAAAAAAAAGTGAAAATAGGTTGTTCATTTTTTGCAAATTCGTTAAAATAAAAACAGAGGTTAAATAAACCTCTGTTTTTCAATGAAATAAAAGGGTGATTATTTTTTCGGTGGCTCAGTAGTAGTGGTAGATGATTTAGCGTTTTTGTTTTTGTTTTTCTTCGGTGTCCCTTGAACTGTTATTGCCATTCTTGTTCCTCCGGTAGAAGTTGTATCTGCTTTTGATGTTGACTTACTTGCTTCATTTGCCGTTGTTTTCTTAACAGGCTCTTGCTTTTCAATTTTAGCATCCGATTTGGTTTCTGTAGCTTTCGGAGCTTCTAATTTTTCAGAAGTATTAACTGCTTCTTTTTTAATATCACCTTGAGCAAATAGTGAAGAACTTAGAACAATTCCTGCAGTCAAGAAACTCAATTTTACAACATTTTTCATTTTTTAAAATTTAGTTATAATGCATAAGACAAAGATAATGCCAAAAATAGATTTTACTAATTCTTCAATAATTCTAATGCTTCCTGTATTGTGATATATTCGCCATTAAAAAAGGCTAAAATAAACGCATCCTCTATCCCAATATTTTTGACTAGATCGTTCTTAGCATTTTGTGCCGAAGTGTAATCAGTATAAGGTCCTACGGTATATCTATTTAAACCGGTTGCTGTAACTTCTTTTGTGATACCTTTTACTTTTTCAAACTTAGTTTGTTTATCTGCAGGAGGTTCACTTTTGAAAACTCCAATCTGAACTTTAAATGTGACAAGTTTTTTATTAACTCCATTTACTTCTGCATTATCAGATGACGATTCAGTGATATCGTCTTTCTTTTGAGGCGTTGCTCCGGCTTCTTTTAATGTAACCCTTTTCCCATCTTTATATGCCGTAATAAATGCTCCCTGATATCCCTTTAAGAGCATTTCTACTTTATGTTTTGCCGCAGCATCAAAGGTTGTGAATGAACCGGTCATGTATTTATATAATCCATCATCCGTTTTGATTTCTATCAGATCGTTGATGTCTTTGAATACCGTTTTTGATAAACGGTTTTTATAAGCACCCAGCTGAACTCTCAAGATAATTCCTTTTGAATTAACTGCGGAATTGGTTGTATTTGTATTGTTAGCCGTGTTGTTGTTAGCAGCGTTACTATTGTTTGTATTGTTAGCAGTATTGTTATTATTTGTGTTATTGGCGTTATTATTATTATTGTTGTTATTAGTAGCTTTACTATTGTTTGTATTGTTAGCAGTGTTGTTGTTATTTGTGTTATTATTTGTCGCTGTAGTATTAGTTGCAGTGTATGCAGGAGCATCGTATAATTTACCGTTTTGTTTATATACAACTTTGGCATCTGTCAGTCCGTCACTTATAAGTTGCTTTTTACGAATTTCTGCATCCAGCAGACTATTGAATTTGCCGGCAGTATATACAGTAGTGGAATCATCGATATTTGTGCTGGAGATATCTCCGATGCTCAAATATTTCGTCATTAATTCGGGTGGAAGGCCTTTGCTGAACTTGCCAATTTCAACAGAATATTCTTTTTGAAATAGATTATTATACAGCTCTTTTCCATTGTGATCATGTTTTACAACAGTGGCAAAAGCACCTGTAGAATCCATATAAAAACGATATTGATAATCAATGATAGAGTCGTTCAATTTAACTCCTTTGACATCTACAAATGCATCTTTTGGCGAATCTAATTCATCGTCTTTAAAATTTGGGACATTATCCCGATCATCATCCAACGGACAACCTTTTGCATCAACCGGAACGCCTTCAGGTGTTCCTTGACAAGAATCTTTTGCATCGGGAACTCCATCCTTATCTATATCGGAAAGATCAAGAGCAAAAAAATCAACATCCTTAAAATTATCTTCTTCTATTTCTTCGGTTTCTTTGTCTTTCATTCCAAAGTTATAATGCAATGATACTGATGTCATCATAAAATTGTCATTGCTCTTTTTTCCAACTCTGTTTCCGACACTTTTATTGGATACACCGTCAATATTATCAGTGAACGTAAAATGCATGGTTGTCCCTATTTTCAGACTCCAAAAGTCATTCATGTTGAAAATGGCTCCAACGCCTACGGGTATTGCCCATGAACGTTCAGGGTATTTCCCAAGGCCATCTAAATTCATTGTACGTATATCTGATTCATAGGTATAATCGCGTTGAATTTCAACAGCCATATTTGCATTGCTGGCATTTTCATCGATATTACGCGTTGAGCCATCAGACCAGTAATAATATTTATTTCCGTTCTTATCCAAAATGTCTGTTTTTGAAAGAAATTCAAAAGATTCGAAACCTAACGAAATGTAAGGACTGGCATCTCTTTTTGCGGGAAGGAAATTATTGAAATTGTATAGTAAATTTAATCCTCCTAAACGTATTTGGGATTCGAAGTTCAAGTTTCTGTTATCGGATGTAAGACGTTCATTGGCACCTAGTTTTCCGAATAAGGCATAAAAATTAAATTGTAAATAATCCGTAAACCTCTGTGAAACGTTTAAATCGTAACCGATTCGACTAACCATTGGTGCTTGAAAATGTTTTGTGTAAAGATCTCCATAGAACGAGAACATACCTGTACCAAGTCCTATCGCGGGCTTAAATACAAATTCATTTGCTGGTTTTATATTGGATGAATGAGCTGACATTGAATCAGCAATAACTGTTTCATCTGTTTGAGAATATGAAACAGTGGTAAAAAGAAAGAATAATAAAATGATTTTTATTCCTTTAATCATAATTACAAATATAATAAAAAAAACTCAATCTAACCACGATCAGACTGAGTTTTCGGGAATACATTATTGATTATCTAAACCATTTTTGGCTGGTGATCATGAGTGCTTCTTGAACAGTTATTCGTTTTCCACTATTGTAAGCTGTGACAAAAGGACCGGCAACACCTTTGTTTCTAACATCCTCTCTTGCATCACGCGCCTCTTTGTAATCGTTATGAGAGCCAACAGTATACTTTGTGAATCCGTCAGCCATTTCTGTATTGACTTTTGTACTGATGTTATACCTTGTTGCTAAAACATTCGCATTTACAGCATTATGCAATGCTGCAATCTGTACCTTGTAATTTACATTTCCCTGAGAAGCAGGGATTGTATTGGTCGCTGACAATGATTTAGTGTTTTCAGTTGTAGCAGTTGTATTTGTAGCAGTGGTAGTATTGGTATTTACTGCGGTGGTAGTATTGGTTGTCGCTGTAGTAGTTGTTGGCTCAGTAGTATTAGTTGTTTTTATCGGCTCTGTTGTGGTCGTTGTGTTTGTGGCAATTACCTGTGTCTGACCGGTTCCAACAGTTACAGTGCTGGTTGCAATTACAAATTTCTTTGTTTCATCGTTTTCAATGAAAGAGAAAACACCATCAATATTTTGACTTCCGGTAGTTCCTGTAGCAACAGCCACCTTATAAGATATTTTAAATTCAGTTTGTGATGGCATAGACACCCAAACAAATTTTGCTTTTTGATCTGCGAAACTAAATGATGCACCTTGAAGATCGCCAGCTGTAGCGGTAAATCCAGCAGGAAGAACTTCTAATAATTTTGCAAATCCTGTTACATTTCCTTTATTTACCATGATTTCAACAGTAAAATTTTCTCCCACATTGCTTGGAACTGTTCTAACACAAGTAATGGAAGATGGCTCTGAATTACTTGCTGTTGTTGTTGGCGTGATAACAGGTTCTGTTGTCGTTGTTGGTGTGGTGGTTGCGACAATCGGAGTAGTTACTACTGGTTCAGTAGTAGTCGTTGTTGGCGTTGTTGTAACTACCGGAGTTGTCACTATAGGATCCGGGGTTTTTGTTGGAGGCTCTGTTGTTGTCGTTGTTGGAGAAGTTGTTACAACTGGTTCAGATGACTTTTCCCCAATCGTAATTGTTGATGGCGCAATATCAACAGATTGCTTTACATTGTCAGAAACATATGAAAATTTACCTGCAATAATTTTATCTCCATTTATTCCTGCTGCAACTTTTACTTTATATTTTATTTTAAATTCCTTATCCGAAGGCAAAGACATCCATATATATTTGACCGACTGATTGGTGAAAGTAAATGAAGCACCATTATTATCATCTTGAATAGCTGTAAATCCTTCAGGAAGATCTTGTTGTAGTTTAGCGAATCCACCAACCGATCCTTTGTTTATGGTCAATTCTACTGTAAATTCACTATCCGGTTTTGCAGATTGAGGAATTTTTTGCGTAACTGTAATACCATCAGCAAAGAAAAACTGATAAATCAACAGTGCAATTGTGTTAAATAGAAGAGCGGCGTATTTTAACATATAATTGGTCTTTAGTTTTTACTAATGCATTATTGTTCAAAGAAAAAATCGATAAGTTTATTAAGCTTTTCAACAGAAAAATCAGAGTCTCCTTCAAAAAACATATCAATTGCAGCTGCTATCTCATCAGCCGAAATAAATCCATCATTATTCTTATCTGCAGGACGCAAGGCATATGGTATTTTACTTGCTTTACCCGGACTTGTTTTTCTTGCTTCTGTAGATTTTGCTTCAACATCTTTCAAATAAGACAAACTAGGATTTTCATTGAAAAGTTGACTTCTCTCTGTAGCAAGAGAATCATATTGACTTTGTTGTTCCAAAAGCATCTTGTCGGTTATTGTTACTCCCTTTTCGTCAACTATTGCATCTCTCTTCGTCATTAACTCCTTGTCCTTGTAATCAGGAACTCCGTCTTCATCATTATCTTCCGGACAACCGTGACCTGTTACCTTAACTCCTTTTGGAGTGCCAGGACATCTGTCATCTCCATCACTTACGCCATCTTCATCAGTATCCATTCTATCCAAAGCAGAAAAATCTACACTCTTATATAGAGCATCACTTTCATCTTGCTCTTTCCCAAAATTGTATTGAATAGAAACATTTGCATAAATGAATTTATCATTGCTACCCTCTTTGAAATTATCGATCCAATCTGTAAAAGTTAAATAATAAGTAGCTCCCATATTTACCGAAAGGTTACGTAGCACTTTTAAATTGAAACCTATCCCTAATGGTAAAGCAAGCGAGGATCTTGAATAGTTGGATGAGTCAGTTAGTTTTGTTTCGTAAGTATAATCTCTTTGAATCAATGTTGATGATGAAGCAAGCGGATCTGTTTCTGCTATATCATGAATTGTTCCATCACTCCAGTAATTATATTTTATATTATTCTTATTTGTAAGATCACCATATGTATCAAATTTTAAATATCCGATACCTGCATATATATAAGGTGCAAAAACACTGGTGCGACTAAAGATCAGATCGTTGTCGAAATGCAATACCAGATTCAGATCTCCTTGCATTATTTTTGATTCGAAATTTAAATTACTTTCTAAACTTCTTTCACTGTCAGATAATTTCCCGTAAACACCATTTACAGAAACTCCAAGATATTTTCCGATGCGTTCTTCTATTGTTAAATGGTAGCCAACTCGTATTCTGCTAAAAGAACTTAGGTTCACGCCATTGCCGATATCACCGTTGAAAGACAAAATACCTGCACCAATTGCTACTGACGGGAGTTGTTTTGTTTTTGCTGTATTTTGGCCATGAATAGCCGTTATAGTAGAAAACAATAACACTATAAGTAGTAAATTTTTGTTTCTCATGATGGTGTTTTTAGTAATGAATACCAAAATCTCTCGATAACATATTGATATTTAAAGCGGCCTAGCAATAATTTAAACAAAACTATTGTAGTTTGAACTGCATTTTAAGAGGGGTGTGTTGTAATTACAAACAAGCGCTTGTTGATAACTGCGGAGTGACAAATCCTGCTTTAAAAAGGATGAAAAAAAAGCAATGTGACAGTGGCTGCTCACAAATTAAAATTTACTATCCCGTTTAAAACGAATTGTATATCAAAATAATGATCAGAAATAAATTGTATGAATAGAATTTTAGTAAACAATAATTTTTACAATATTCGATTTTTTTGTAGTGGTATTTATGCTGACAAAATAGACTCCTTCATTTAAATTTGAAATATCAATAGGAGCATGTTGAATTCCTCTTGTATCTGTTCCGCCTCTTACACGTTTTACTTGTTGTCCCAATACATTAATAATTGAAATTTCCACTTCTTCATTACAGTTATATACAAGGCTTAGGAGATCGTCTACAGGGTTAGGATATACCTGTTGGATTTCAAAATCTGCCATTGGATCTAAATCATCAATACCAACAATAGCGCAATAATTTTGAATTGATCTCACAGATTTATACAAATTCAGTCGACCTTCACTAACTGTGATTCCGGTCAGGTCATAATTAGGATCGGTAGCATTTAGCAACGAATCTTTCACCATCAAAGCAATTCCGGCTGGATCGGACTTGTAATTAGAAATAAATATCGGGCAATTCACAGAATACATCAAAGCAACGGCACCTGCAACATGAGGCGTAGCCATTGATGTTCCCGAAATAGCAGTGTATACATTAGAAGGATATGTTGAGGTGATGCTTGTGCCCGGAGCACCAAGATCAATGGTAGTTGCACCATAACCGCAACTGCTGTTTTTCGCATCTGTGCGCGTAGTATTTGTAACAGAGATCATCCAGTTGCTTGCACATGCTGTGGGAATATCTCCCTGCACATCCACGTTATAATTCGCATTTGCTGTAGCAGCGGCACTTAATATTCCTACAGAGCCCAAGGAATCATACATAGCACACCAAAGAGGATAAGCAGAAGGAAAAGCGAGGTCGACCCCGAAAGAAGAATTAGTAGAAACAACAAATGCCCCTTGGGCTCCGTTTGTTTGATTGTACAATCTACGTTGATCCATTGCAAATGCGTATGATGCCACAACATTTGCTTCGAAACTCCCTCCCGAACCATAAGATATTGCCATTACTTTTACATTCCAATTAACGCCAGTGACCCCTATGTTGTTATTTCCTTTTGCACCGATTGTTCCGCAAACATGCGTACCATGACTGGCTACCGGTAAATTATCTGTCGCTGTTGAGCCATTCCAACCATCATGATCGTCAATGAAACCGTTTGCATCATCATCAATTCCATTGTTCGGTATTTCCTGATAATTTTTCCAGAAATTCAGATCCTCCTGTGTCAGATCAAACCCTCCATCAATGACGGCAACAACAATTGAATCACCTTCGGAAGTTAATCCCCCTGTAGTAATGTCCCAAGCTTCAGGTGCATCTATATCCGCATCGGCAACACCGCCACTGGCACCGGTATTATTCATATCCCACATCACACCGAATTGCGGGTCGTTTGGGATAACGCGCTCTTGAAAAGTATGATTGAATTGCGCAATTTTTACTAAATGATTTTTTTTAATAGCTTTTAAAAACAAATCTTCATTCACTGCATGTTCATCAAAAGACATCAGATAAATATGCATCGACCTTGATAATAAACGTTCAACCTTAAAATTTGTATTATTTCCATTTATGGCGGAAAGCTCCTTAGTAAGTTGTATAGCGTCTGTTTCGGAATTAACCATGACCAGCACATTCCCTGCAACAATATTTGTTTCCTGAGCGGCTAAGTGGATATTTGTGAATAATAATGCAAAAGAAATTAACAAAAATATTTTTTTCATCGAACGTTGATTTAAAATAAAAGTACGTATTTATTGTGTAATTTGCAATACTCATTTATTCGTATATGTCAGAGAAGAACTTTACTATTTATAAGTCATCAGCGGGTTCCGGTAAAACATTTACCCTGGTGAAAGAATATCTGGCGCTGGCACTAAATGATCCTTCTGAGCAACCACAAGCGTATAAGCATATTTTAGCAGTGACCTTTACTAATAAAGCTGCTGCTGAAATGAAAGAGCGTATCATAAAAGCACTCAAAGAACTTTCTGAAGAAGATTATTCTGAAGTTTCATCAGGAACCAAAACATTATTGCTGGAGCTGAAGAAGCATGTTAAGTTAAATCTTTATGAGAAGATGGATGATGCTATCATCCGCAAACGCGCTCAAAATATATTGACGGCTATCCTACATAATTATTCTGATTTCGCTATTGGTACCATCGATGCTTTCGTTCATAAAGTAGTGCGCACTTTTGCATTTGATCTGAAAATTCCAATGAGTTTTGAAATCGAAATGGATGATGATAAATTACTTTCTCAGGCAATTGATTTGCTAATCGCTCAGATTGGTAATGATGAACGACTGACAAAAGCTTTAGTGGAATTTACCGAAAGTAAAACAGATGACGAAAAAAGTTGGCACATCGAAAACGATCTGAAAATATTCGCTAAAAATTTATTGAATGAAGAGGGCGCTATTTACATTGAAAAATTGAAGCATTTAAGCGTTGATGATTTTTTTGAAATAAAAGATGTTTTGTTTTCTGAAATAAAATTGTTCGAATCATTGGTTTCAAATGAGGCTAAAAAAGCCTTTGACCTTATTAAAAAATCAGGGTTAACTAATAAAGATTTTTATTACGGAGATAAAGGAATAGCAGCCTATTTCGAAAAGATAGGGAATGGAAGGGTGGATTACATTTCTCCAAATTCTTATGTAATTACAACTGCCGGAGAAGAT
>CANJPX010000006.1 GCA_947476185.1 Bacteroidota bacterium | reverse complement strand
CAGATCCTGCTCCAACAATAATATTATTTGTCCTGACACTAAATTTCTCTGCCAGTTTTTCTTTGAGTGCAATGGGATTTACTTCCGGATATAAATGAACATCTTTATATTTGTTAAGTATCGCCTCAAGCGCTAAGGGCGAACAACCATAGCAATTTTCGTTAGCCGATAATTTTACAACTTTCATTTCCATTAGTAAAAAATGCTCTTACTGATATTAAACAAAACTTCTTTTCTATACCATGCTGTTGCTCGAATATCTGTGATCGGAGAGGCGTAAGAAAGTACTTTTTTTGCAAATTCTTCTTTCTCTTTTTCAGAAATAGACTTATACTTTTTCCCGATCAAAAATTTACACGCTGACTCGGCAAACCTCACCGTTGGAGCAGAAGCGCCTATCGCAACACCTGCCTTTACGATCTCACCGCTCTTATTTACTTGTATATGATATGCCAAAGAAACAACAGAGCATTCCATTGAGCGCCTTGTCCCAACTTTAATAAAATTCGAAAAAATATTTTTTGTGTCTTTATTTTTTGATGGCACAGAGATACCATACAAAACTTCATTTTTTTTGAGTGCCGTTTTTCTCACTCCTGTAAAAAAATCAGTGATGTGAATATTCCGACTTTTTCCTGAAGTTGAAAGAAGTTCACACGTTGCATCCAAAGCAACCAGCGCACATGCGATATCTCCGGAAGGTGAAGCTGTACACAAATTCCCTCCAACTGTTGCAACCTGCCGGATCTGTGTAGAGGCCAGATTAAAAGCTGATTCATGAAGAGCTGTATAACTATTCCGGATCTCTTCGTTCATGACCATTTTATGAGCAGTGAACATAGCTCCCAAACGTAAACCTTTTGCAGATTTTTTTATCCCGGATAACTGAACATCTTTGATCTGTGAAAGATTAATCACGGTTAAATTATCGTGAGGCTTTTTTTTGAGCTCCATCAAAAGATCCGTGTAGCCAGCGCCAAAACGAAAGTTTTTTTCTTTGCGAATAGCCTCCAATAGTTCGGATCTGGATTTTGGACTTACAATATTAAATTCCATTACTAAGATATTTTTATGGTGAACTAAAATTTTCTTTCCAAAGAAGAGTCAATAAGATCAGTAATGGATACAATTCCTTTTTTACCATTAAATGCAATGGTATCCTTTACTTTATCAATGACATAATCTTTGCTCCACTCCATATGATTACATGCAAGCGATTCTACGCAATCAGCTATGAATAAAACCTCTTCATCGGTCATGGTTGGGTGCAAAGAAATTCTGATCCAGCCCGGCTTTTTTGACAAATCGTTTACATTAATAAGATTCGTTATTTCTTTCGATAGTTCCTGACTTACATTTAGCAAACAATGTCCGTATGTTCCGGCACAAGAACAACCACCACGGGTTTGAATTCCAAATCTATCATTCAGCAATTTTACACCAACATTATGATGGAGACCTTCGATATAAAAAGATATTATCCCCAATCGTTCTTTATGTTCAGGAGCAAGAATATGTAGTTGTTTTATTTTTGAAAGCCTGCTCCATAAAATTTCCAATAACTCTTTTTCTCTCTTCAAAATATTTTCAACTCCCATCTCATCTTTCAACTTGAGGCATAATGCAACTCTTATCGTTTGGATAAATGGAGGAGTTCCCCCGTCTTCTCTTTCTTCAATATTACTATGATATTTATGCTCACCCCAAGGGTTTGTCCAATCAACAGTACCTCCACCCGGTTCATCAGGAACAGAATTGGAATACAATTTTTTATTGAAAACAAGAACACCAGATGATCCCGGCCCGCCTAAAAATTTATGTGGAGAGAAATAAATAGCATCCAAATATGTTTCCTTATCTGAAGGGTGCATATCAATTTTCACATAAGGGGCAGCGCAGGCGAAATCAACAAAACAAAATCCATTTTCCGCATGAATGATCTTTGCAATTTCTTGGTAGGGTGAAAATATCCCTGTAACATTTGAACAGGCTGTAACAGCTGCAATTTTAATTTTTCTTGATTTATATTCTTTCAGTAACTTTTTGAAATTATCCAAATCAACTAATCCATCGGATGAAGGTTCAATTATTTTTACTTCACCAATAGTTTCCAACCAACTTGTTTGGTTAGAATGATGTTCCATATGTGTCACAAAAATTATCGGTCGGTCCTCCTCGGTCAATGTTATTTTATCCTTCAGCTTTTCATGGATCTTCAATCCAAGCAGCCTTTGAAATTTGTTTACAGCACCTGTTGTACCGGAACCGGATAAGATGAGTATATCATCTGTATTTGCATTGACATGTCTTTTTATAATTTCCCTTGCTTTATGGTAAGCATAGGTCATCCCCATGCCAGTTGCATTTACTTCAGTATGCGTATTTGCAACAAAAGGAAGGATTTCTTCTTGTATTCTTTTCTCTATAGGCAGGAAACTACGGCCACTACCAGTCCAATCAGCATAGATTAACCTGATAGAATTGTGATAAGGTGTAGAAATTTTTTGATCTATTCCAATTATGTTATTTCTGTATTTTAAAAAATAATTCTTCATACTCTTTTCTACCTCAACGTAAATTTGTCAATTAAAAATTAGGGAGTTAATAGTGTAGTTTTTTGCTTGTTCCCATTCCCCAATGAGATTGCTTTTAAAATTCTTTCAGGAGTAAGCGGCAATTCAATAAACTCAACACCAAGTGCATTACATACAGCATTTGCAATAGCTGCTGCAGTTGGAATCAAAGGAGCTTCACCAACACCTTTTGCACCATATGGACCTTCCTTATCATTTGTCTCAATTGGAAAAAAATGAATCTCAGGTATATCGGAGGCTGTCAGCATTTTATAATTATGAAAATTAGGATTCAGGATCTTCCCTTCATGCATCAATAATTCTTCTGTCAATGCATAACCAACACCTTGTAATAATCCACCTTCAATCTGACCTCCAAGCAACAGTGGATTTAAAACTTTTCCTACATCCTGTGCAACATAAATATCAAGTACTTTCACATTCCCTGTGTATGCATCAACTTCCACTTCTATCGCCTGCGAAGCAAATGCATAAGAACCGGAAACATTTCCTTTAAAGTTTTTATCCTGAAATTTACTTGATGGCTCATAAAAAAAAGAAGCAATTGCAAGTTCATTCGGCTCAGAAAAATGCATCTCGCGAACCACTTTATCCAGTGCAATGCTATCTTTTGATTTTACCGAACTAATTTGCCCGTTCTCATAATCGAAATCAGAATAATCGACATTCATTAATTCAGAAGCCTTTTTGCTGAGTTTTTCTTTTAATATTTTGATCGCACCCAACAAAGAGTTACCGGCCACAAAACTTGTTCTGGAGGCATGAACACCCACATCCCAAGGTTTTACATCAGTATCTGTATTAATTACTTTTATTTTCTTCAGGTCAATTCCCAATTCTTCAGCCGCCATCATTGCTAAAACAGTTTCTGATCCCTGACCAATTTCATTTGACCCGCTAATGATGGTGCAATACCCGTATGGATCAATTTTCAAGGTTGTTCCGCATCCATCCGAACGATATATTTTCGCTCCACCTCCAACATGTAACATGGAAGCCAGACCAATGCCTTTCTTGAATCTTGCATCCTGCTTAGCATTTACCTTTTTATTGTAATTACTTTTCTTGATAACAGTTTCCAAACATTCTTTATGGCCGCAAGTATCAAAGTGTAAACCCTGCCCTGTTACCTCGCCTTTTTCGTTTGCATTCAACAAACGTATTTCAGCTTTATCCATCCCGATTTTATCCGCCAGCAGATCAATTACTCGTTCTAAGGCAAAAGTTGCCTGAGGATTTCCATAACCTCTGAAGGATCCGGCAAAAACATTATTTGTATATACTGCTGTAGCATTGAACTTACATGCTTTCAATTTATAAAGCGAGGAAAATGACTGCATGATAACAAATGGTGTAGTTGCACCCCAGGATGTATAAGCGCCATTATCCTTTACGATATTTATTTCCCTGAAAGTAAAATTCCCTTTCTTATCTACACCTGCGGTAAGATCAATTACCATAGGTTGACGGATAGGAGAAGCGATAAACTCTTCTTCACGTGAAAAAAGTATCTGAACAGGTCTGCCGGTCTTCATTGAAAGCAAAGCACAAATAGGCTCAAACGGATGGATATCCAACTTACTTCCAAAGCCTCCACCGATAATTGGTTGAATAACCCTAATATCAGAAGGACTCATTTTTAGTGCATGCGCCATATCCCGTTGGTACAAGAAAGGCACCTGGGTTGAGCTATACATTAATAATTTTTTATCAACCTTATTAAAACTTGCGGTAACATTGCTTGTCGCCATACATGCATGTGTCATGCGCGGCAAAGTGAATCGCCTGGAAACAATGTGTGCACTGTTCTTTTTTGCTGCTTCCAGATCGCCATGTTCATAATGAAAAGTTTCTGCAATATTTTTATTTTCAAACTTTCCACTAATGAACTTATTTATCTGCGGAGCACTATCCTTTAAAGCTTCATTCGCATCATAAATTCCTTTTCTAACCTTATATTTTACTTTGATCAATTTCAAAGCTTGTTTTGCAATCTCTTTAGTTTCGGCAGCAACAGCAGCTATTTCATCACGTGTACAATTCGCTTCCCCTTTTTTCAAAATAGGATGATCACGTTTGTAACCAATATTATTTACATCCACATCATCAGCAGTGATTATACAAACAACCCCCGGAAGTTTTTTTGCTTCCGAAAGATCAATAGATTGAATAATTGCAGAAGGGTGTTCTGTGCGTAATATAGCTCCATACAGCATATTAGGCAATTTGATATCATGCCCGTAAACAGCTTTCCCGGTTACACGGATATTTGCATCCTGCTTAGGAACCGGTGTTCCAATAACCTTTAATTTCTTAGCCATTGTAAAATGTTATTCTTATTTAAATAATTCTTCAGCAGCATCAATGATCTTTGTATAACCAGTACATCGGCAAAGGTTACCTTCTAAATATTTTTTTATTTCATCCCTTGTTGGCAAGTCCTGAACTACTTCACCGGGAACGTGTTGTGTATTTTCGTACTGATTCAACATTGCTTTCATGGACATTGCCATTCCCGAAGTACAAAAACCGCACTGTACTGCACCTTTTTCTACAAGTGCTTCTTGAATCGGATGCAAAGAACCATCATTATTTATTAAACCTTCAATGGTAGTAATGCTCTTTCCATTTGCATTAATCGCAAGAAAAAGGCATGAATTAACAGGTGCCCCATCAACAAGAACAGTGCATGCTCCACATTCACCTTCATGACAACCAGGCTTTGTCCCTTTCAATTCAAACACATCACGGATCAGATCAAGCAAAATAGTTGATGCTTTGATTTCACAGTTTACTTTTTTCTCATTTAATAAAAAGGAAACATTATGAAGTATTTCTTTTTTTAATTTATCTTTTTTCATTTTTATAAAAGATATTATACAGATAATTTGTTCAATTCAAATTCCAATCCCAAGGTAAACGCTTTTAATGTTTTCTCTTTAAAATATCCCAAAACAGTGGCATTTATAGCTTCTTCAATTTTATTTGCAGAAAGCGGAAAATCCTGCATCCTGGTGGCTCTTCCAAGAAGAAAAACATTATACAGAACAGAATCAATATTTTCGGGAAACTTCTCTATATAGACAACTTCCTTGCATTGCTCACTTATATAAGCTACAAAATCATTAACCTCTGGATACTCTGCCATCTGAGCATTAACTGCATAAGGTTGAACTCGGTAATTTCCGAAAATCACACTACTATTCTTATGCAGATAGCTTAAACATCTTTGTGTTTCTAAAGGCTCGAGACCAATAAGAATATCAATCCCTGCTTTTCCATAAAATCCGGAGCAATTTTCCCCTAATCCAATTCCGGAAGTAACAACTCCCCCACGTTGCGAAAGTCCATGAATTTCACTAACACTGACAGGAATACCGGATAGCATTGCAGCCTCCACAATGATATTGCTGAGATAGACAATTCCTTGTCCGCCAACACCTGCAATCAGTATTTTTTTACACTTATGATTCATTTATTTTATTTAGCCAAATTAAGGCTTCTTCTTCATTTTTGAAAACTTGTGTTGGATAATATTTATTCCTCATTTTAATGATAAACTGTGCTATTAATCTATGAGATAAATTATTGACAACCAGAGCAACAGCCTTTCTGTGTTTTGCAACTTCTTTACCTGAAAGATATTCACGAGTCTCGGTCGACATACTACCAAATTCTCCGGTAATTACCATAACCGGAACCTTATGATCACCAACTATATCCTCACAGATTTTGATAGCAGACTTAGCCATTTCCAGCCCAAAATCAAGATCGCTTGTATACCGCATGACCAAGACACCATTTTCATCGATAAATATATCACCAATTTCGGTAGAAATTACTTTGTTAGGGGTAATATTATAGGGCCAACTTTTCAACATTCTAATTTATCACGGTTTCTGCTTCCCAACTGATCGCATTGTTCGGACAAACATCAATACACAAACCGCATAAGTTACAACGACTCATATCTATTTGGACTTTCCCATTTACTTTTACCATTGCAGGACAACCAAAATTATCGATACAATGATTACATTTTTTGCAGGATTGATACAGGTCAAACTTCTCAATTTCAACATCCGTATTTTGAGCAAGAGAATTTCTAGTTGGAAGTGTTTGAGTATTTAAACGCTCCAATGCTTCTTCGCCTTCATACTCAAATTTATAATTCTCCAAAAGTTTACGGACCCCTATTGCAGCCTTTTTCCCGGAGGCGATTGCTCCGATCACACTAATGTTATTTCCGGAGCTGATATCACCGGCAGCAAAAACATTTCCGTAGCCTGTATAACTATTTTCACTTTTCACTCTTGTACTTTCATCCTTTTGAAGTGCTCCGATAACAGCTTCTTCAGCAGTTTGTCCGATGGCCGTAATCACATGATCACAATGGAAATTAGACAATTCTTTTTTATCGCTGAAGGAATTCAGAACAATATTTATTTGTTCATTCTTTCCAACCGAAACCTTCTCCACATAACTATCAAAAATAAATTTCACACCTTCATCAGCAGCGTGTTTAACTTCCTCAACAAAAGCAGGCATTGTACTTTCCGTTTCAATGCAAGACACAATGACCCTATTCTCAGGATGCATTTTTTTCGCAGATCTAGCCGCATCAATAGCACTATTTCCACCACCGATAATTAAAATTGTTGAATTTTCTTTAATATTATTTTCCTGATGATTGAACATTTTTAGAAAAGACAATGCGTCACTCTTTTTTGATGAAGGAATACTTTTTTCAATGATGTCGAGTGTTTTGGAACTATTCATTCCAATTGCAAGAATAACGGAGTCAAATTCTTTCTCCAATTTTTCTAAGGTGAAATCTTTTCCTAGAGATCTGTTGAAATGAAATTTAACACCCATCTTTTCCAACTGCATTGCTTCGGTATCAAAACCCGATTTATCCATTCTGAAATACGGAATTGCAAAAGTGACCATCCCTCCGGCCTTACTTTCTTTTTCAAAAATACTAACATTATATCCGGCTTGAATCAGATCATAAGCAGCACTTAGACCTGCCGGACCAGCACCAATAATAGCGACCGTTTTATTTTTTTTCGGAGCCTCTTTCGCTCTTTTTATAGGAGCAGAAAAATCGAGAAACAATTCATCAAAAGAGGATACAGTTTTTTTGATCAGTTTTATCGGAATAACATTTTCCTCTTTAGAGAAAAATTCGCATGGTCGGTGACAAATATCGCCACAGGTACGGGCAAACAATATTTTATCACGAACAATTTCTATTGCTGATTTAAATTCACTTTCAAGCACGGAATTAAAAAAGCCATGGTTACAAATATTTGCAGGACAAAGTTGTTCCGAACCGGCAATAGAAAATTCAGCAACCAATTTTGCCTTAGCTCTGGATAAATTACTTTTTGGAGCATAACACCGTGAGCAAGAAAGAGAAATATCTTCGTGATTTTCGCAAGTATTACAACGATTCGGATCCACGACAATTTTCATTCTCTTATCGATCTTATCTTTGAAATCCGGAAGAAAAATACAAGGGGCTCTCGAAACGAGAACTGACACACCTTCATGTTCCATCGCTTTATTGACCTTTTCAAAACTTTCGTTTACATTAAAAGGGTTGATCGTTTCAACAACTTCTATTCCTAAACCTTTAAGCAATGGAGGAAGGTCAATTTCATGATATTTTGATGTGCGAGAAGCTCCAGGGTGTGGCTGATGACCGGTCATTCCGGTAGTTCTGTTATCAAATATGATAACCAAAATATTTGCACGTGTATAAACTGCATTCACAAGAGAGGCCAAGCCACTATGAAAGAAAGTTCCGTCTCCCAAAAGAGCAACAACCTTTTTACTTTTTTCAGATGAATGAAATGATTCATATAATCCCTGAGCCATCGAAATACTCATACCCATATGATTGATCGTATCAATCATTTTCAAAGGAGGAAGTGCACCCAACCCAAAACAACCGATATCTCCACACATGATCAATTCACTTTGTTCACGAGGAATAGCAAGTTTCAAAAGATAAAAAGTAGCACGATGCGGACAACCGGCACAAAGAGTTGGAGGACGAGGAGGTAGTTTATCCAGAAATTTATCGGCATTTTGCAAAGGCTCATTTTTATTCTTTTCAAAAGAACTGCCCGAAAAATCTTCTAGCACTTTTGTGATAATATCAATAGAAAATTCACCTGTCAAAGCAATTTCTGAAAAACCCTTTCCTAAAATAGATACATTGAGTCCATTCCGCTGCGCTACATTGCGAACTGCCGATTCAACAAAAGCATCTAATTCTTCCAGAATCAGAATTTTCTCAAAACCTTTTTTCAGAAAATCCACAACCTCCTTTTCAGGAAATGGATGTATTAAACCTAAATCAAGAAGATTTACTTTATGTGAAAGATCATTCTGAAAAAGAATTTCTGTTACATAGGATGTTGCAACACCACTACTTATTATTCCCAACTTAGCACCTTCACCATCAAGAATTGTTTTGCTATTATGTTTCAATAATGCAAGAACATTTTCTGATCTTAATTTATCCAGCAATCGTGTATGTGCAGTTGCTGTTCTTGCCGGAATATTAATATGTTCCGGTAACCGGTCAAAGTGAGCATCGCGTGATCTATAAAACACATTTCCATAAGTTACGATCCCACGTGTATGTGAAACGCGAGTAGTAGTGCGAACAATAACAGGTAATTTTATTTTATCTGAAAGTTCAAAAGCCTGCTTGATCATTTTAAATGCATCATCAGGAGTTGCGGGATTAAAAATCGGAACAGATGCCATTGGCCCCCAATATCTGGAATCCTGTTCATTTGAACTTGAATGACAACCCGGGTCATCGCAAACAACAATAACCAAAGGAGCAACGATGGTTTGATACGTAACCGACATCAAAGGATCGCTGGCTACATTCATTCCAACATTCTTCATCACACACAAAGCACTTTTGTTTCCTATAGAAAAAGCAATGGCCTTTTCTAAAGCAATTTTTTCATTTATACTGTATTCAAAATAAATTGGATGGTATGTTTGTTCAGGATATTTCTCTTTGTTAGAAGTTTCGCTTTGAAAATTATTTACGTGATTAAAAATTTCAGAGATCTCTGTTGAAGGAGTACCGGGATAAGAAAAAACGCCATCAACACCTGCTTCAATTGCGGCACGAGCTATTCCTTCATTCCCCATTACACAAGTCTTGTGTTCTGAAGAATGAGCTGTTAAAATATTTATCGTGCGCTCTATCATATTATATCACATTATTTTTTGCCATCTCATTAATGTCTGTCTCAGAAAAACCTGCCTCAGAAAAAACTATCTTATTTTGTTCCCCTAAACGAGGAGCAAATGAAAGCACATTATTGTTTTCTTTCAAAAAATCCGTTTCAACTGAGGACGGAAAAAGTGCAACAGTTTTACCGCTTGGCAAAACTGTTTTAATTAATTCCTTAGATACAAAATCAAGTGAAGCAACGTCTTTGGTAGTATTTACAGGAGAAACAGCGAGATTTATTTTTAAACACAGGTCCACAAATTCCTTCGTAGAATATTCTTTTGTGCATTCACCGATCTCTTTATAGATATTCTCTTTTTCAATCATCCTTCCCGCATTTGTTCTTCTGCTCTCACATGCTAATTTTTCGAATCCGACATGTGAAGAAAATTTTGCCCATTGAGAATCATTTCCAATTGCAAGATATACCATTCCATCTTTTGTTGGATAAACGTTACATGGAATAAAACTGCGATGCTCATTTCCACTTCTTGTGAAAAGTTCATTTTCATTTTTCACAAATTCCAATTGAGGCAATGCTGTTATTAACCAACTGGCAGCACATTGTGCCATAGAAATATGTATTTCTTTTCCACCCGCTTTCTGATCTAACATCGCAAGAATAACCTGCGTAAATGCTTCATCGCCAGCCTTCAAGTCAATTATCGGAATTCCAGAGGGAACAGGTTTTCCATCCGACTCTCCGGTTAAATAAGTATAACCCATCAATGCTTGCAATGCCGGGTCATAACCTGCACGATCCGGATAATCAGGCCCCATGGCAGAAATACCGCACCAAATGATATTTGGATTAGCTTGTTTTAATGTTTCAAAATCAATTCCAAGTTGTTTGTAACGTTTTGGCAAAGTATTGCACATGAATACATCAACTTCTAATTCTTTTATTAGTTTCAAGAGAAGCTCCTGACCTTCTTTCTTTTTTAAATTAATGGTGATCGCTTCCTTTCCGATATTAGGAGCGATGTAATAGGAATGCAGATCATGATAACCAAGATCAGCACCAATGTATCTATTCGGATCACCGGGATTTCCTCCACCGTCTTCTGCAGGAGTCTCAAGCCGGATCACACGCCACCCCTGATGCACCATTCGTTGTGTTGCAAATGGCAGTGCCAGAGCTTGCTCAAGTGATAATACAATAATATCTTTTTTTGTTCGCATTGCTATTTAAAAAAATATTGGTTCTTTAAATTCTCCATACACTTCTTTCATTGCAGAAACAATTTCACCCACTGTACAATATTCTTTTACTGCAGCAATTATCGAGGGCATTAAATTTTTATCCTCTATTGCATCTTGTTTTACCAATGCCAAACACGCTTTTACCTTTTCAGAATCTCTTGCTGCTTTTGTTGTTTTCAATTCCCCTATTTGAGCATTTGCTGCTTTTAAATTGTAGGGATGAAATTCAACATCTTTTGCTTCTTCTTCTCTGGTATAAATATTTACACCTACTTTAGGAACTTTACCGGTCTGCATTCCCATTTCTCTCACATATGCTTGTTTAGAAACAGACTCCTGAATCTTTCCGGTTGCAACTGCATTAATTATTCCATCCCACTTCTCAACCGTTTTCATTTCTTTTTTAATTTCTTCCTCAAATTTATCAGTCAATGCTTCTACATAATAAGAACCGCCTAAAGGATCAACTGTATCACATATGCCCATTTCATGGATCATGATCTGCATGGTACGCAAAGAAATTTCGGCAGAATGTTCTGTAGGAATTGTATACGCTTCATCATAACTACAAAGAGCCATTGTTTGCGTCCCGGAAAGCGCACTTATCAATGCATAGTAGGCACTTCGTACAATATTATTTTCAGGTTGTTCTTTTGTTAATCCTCCTCCACCTCCACCAGCGATCATTCTCAACCAACAAGAACTGTCTTTTTTTGCACCATACTCTTCACGGATTATTTTCGCCCACAATCTTCTTCCTCCACGGAATTTTGCAACCTGTTCAAAAAGATTTCCATAAATATCAAAATTGAATGACAGTCGTGATGCAAAATCATCGATTGTAATTCCTCTGCTCAATGCTCCATCAGTATAAGCCTTTGCGATACAGAAAGCATATGCCATTTCCTGGATCGGGTTAGCTCCACTTTCTCTGATATGATATCCGCAGACACTAACAGGACTATATTTAGGAACATGCTTAGCGCAATATTCGATTGTATCAACCACCAATTTAACGGATTTATCAACGGGAAAGATCCAGGTTCCTCTACCGATAAATTCTTTCAATATATCATTTTGAGCAGTCCCTCGAAGTGTAGAAATATCATATCCTGCTTTTTCTGCCATAGCGATATACATGGCAATCAGAATAATTGCAGTTCCATTAATTGTCATTGAAACTGTTATCTTATCAAGGTCAATATTTTTAAATGCAATTTCAAAATCATGTAATGTGTCAATCGACATCCCAACTCTTCCAACTTCACCAAAAGCCCGTGGATCATCGGAATCGAGTCCGCATTGTGTTGGAAGATCAAAAGCAACATTTAATCCTGATTGTCCGTTTTTTATTAAAAATTGAAATCGTTCATTGGTTTCTTCAGGAGATGCAAATCCGGCATATTGACGAATAGTAAATGGTTTATTGCGATACATTGTAGGATGAATACCACGGGTGAAAGGATATTCGCCCGGCATCTCATGAGTACTACTTGTTGCATTCAAATCTTCTGCAGTATAAACAGGATTCACTTCTAATCCGGATTCAAGAAAAACCGGCTTTACATTTAACTCCTTCGCAGTTTTACCTTTCATAGATTTTATTTTTGCATCAGCCATGATTGTTGAAAATTTTAATAATTTAATTATGCTGTTATTTTTATTGCATTAAAATAGGCCACCACATCCATCACTTTGCTTCCGGTAGGAAAAGCTTGTGCTGCCCCGATTTTTTTTAACTCATCAATATCTTTTGCAGGAATATTTCCTCCAACAAACCAAGGAATATTTAATTTTCTTTCGTCCATTACTTCCTTCATTTTTTTTGCAAGAACCAAATGTGTTCCTGAAAGAATTGACATCCCGATAATATCAACTTTATTTTCAGTCGCCATATCTACGATCTCTTCAATTGTTTTTCTGAGTCCGGTATAAACTACTTTAAATCCAGCTTCTATTAATCCATGAGCTAATACTTTAACTCCAACATCGTGGCCATCAAGACCGGGCTTTGCTAAAAGAACTTTCATTGCAATAAATTTTTGATTCTGTTTAAAATAATTAATTTGCTAAATGAATCTCCTTCACAATTTCTTTTCCTCTTTCAATTGCTTTTTCATTTTCAGGAATTGAATTGTGATGACGCAGCGGTAAAGATTTTTCAAGTCCTTTACGCATATATTCAGGTTCGATCAATGGTTTAAGTTTTAAGAATGCTCCTAATACAAGCATATTAAAAACTTTTGCTAAACCTAATCTAGCAGCCTCATCAGCTGCATCGATAGTATAAATATTGATATCCTTTCTTTCAGGATGACGAACAATTCCATTTGGATCATAGATCAAAACGCCACCTTTCTTAACGGAGTTCTCAAACTTATCCATTGATTGCTGATTCAAAATGATGGCCGTATCAAACTTGTTTAAAATAGGAGAACTAATACGTTCATCACTTATGATCACAGTAACATTGGCTGTTCCACCACGCATTTCAGGTCCATAAGAAGGGAACCAGCTCACCTCTTTATTTTGCATCATTCCTGAGTAAGCAAGAATTTTCCCCATAGACAAAACACCTTGACCACCAAATCCGGCAATAATAATTTCTTCAGTCATATCTTTATAATTTGAATATTAAACAATTTGAAAATGTACACAACATTATTTTTTATTACTTCGGTACTTTAATATCACCAAGAGGATAATAAGGGAACATATTATCTTCCATCCATTTATTTGATTCCAACGGTGTCATTTTCCAACCTGAATTACAATTTGAAACAATTTCTACAAAGCATAATCCTTTGTTTAATTTTTGGTATGAAATTGCTTTTTCAATTGCTTTTTTTGCTTTACGCACATTCGCAGGTGTATGAACAGATTGACGGGAAACAAAATATGTTCCCGGAAGATTTGCGATCAATTCTGTAATTTTCAATGGATGTCCCATTGTTTCTGTATCACGCCCAAAAGGTGACGTGGCAGTCTTCATATTCGGAAGCGTTGTCGGAGCCATTTGTCCGCCGGTCATTCCATAAATTCCATTGTTCACAAAAAACACCGTAATGTTTTCTCCTCTGTTACAAACATGAATTGTTTCTCCGGTTCCGATAGCTGCAAGATCGCCATCACCCTGATAGGTGAATACGAATTTATCAGGATAAAGTCTTTTTATTCCTGTTGCTACAGCCGGCGCTCTTCCGTGTGCTGCCTGCTGCATATCGATATTCATAAAATCATAGGCAAGTACCGAACATCCAACAGGAGCAACCCCGATAGTATCTGCTTGCAAATTCATTTCTTCAATAACTTCCATTATTAATCGATGTGCAGTTCCATGTCCACAACCTGGACAATACGAAAGCGCGTTGTCAGTTAACAAACACGTTCTGGAGTAAACCATATTTTCAGGTTCACAAATTTCATCTTTAGTTGGTATGTGGCTCATAGCTTTTTTCTTTTATAAAGTTTTTTTCTAGAATATTTAATACTTCGTCCGGTGCCGGCATAATTCCACCAAGGCGGCCATAATGTTCAACAGGCACTACACCATTTACCGCTAGCCGAACGTCTTCTACCATTTGTCCGGCACTCATTTCAACAGACAACATCCCTTTTACTTGCTTTGCCAATTTCGCCAATTCAATAGTAGGGAAAGGGAAAAGTGTAATTGGACGTAATAATCCGACTTTAATACCACGCTCTCTTCCAAGCAAAACAGCCTTCTGGCAGATACGTGCGCTTGATCCATATGCAACAAATAAATATTCAGCATCATCACATTGTATCCGTTCAAAACGAACTTCTGTATCCTGAATATGCTTAAATTTTTTCTGCAGATTGATATTGATAATTTCTTGTTTCACCGGATTCAAATCCAAAGAAGTAATAATATTACGTTCTCTGTCAGGAGTTTTTCCCGTTGTAGCCCAAGGAGATTTTATTTTAATTTCGGCATCAGTCCAACGAGGTACTTGCTCATCCAGTTCAACCTTTTCCATCATTTGACCAATTGCTCCATCAGATAAAACCATAACCTGGATGCGATGTTTGAAAGCGAGTTCGAATCCCAGTTTTGCAAAGTCATACATTTCCTGAACAGAAGCAGGAGCAAGAACGATCATTTTATAATCGCCATGACCACCACCTTTTACTGTTTGGAAATAATCGGACTGTGAAGGCTGGATTGTTCCTAATCCCGGACCACCACGGACAACGTTCAACAATAAGCAAGGAAGTTCTGTTCCCGCCATGAAAGAAATACCTTCTTGCATCAAGCTGATTCCGGGACTGGAAGAAGATGTCATTACTCTTTTTCCGGCAGCGGCACCACCATAAACCATGTGAATAGAGGCTATTTCACTTTCAGCCTGCAAAACGATCATACCTGTTCGTTCCTTTGTTTTATTAGCCATTAAATATTCCAATACTTCCGATTGCGGAGTTATTGGATATCCGAAATAACCATCACATCCGGCACGAATAACGCCTTCAGCAATAGCTTCGTTACCTTTCATTAATCTGATATCCTTCATGTTTAATATTTTTTATAATTAATTTACTTTCACTCTATAAACTGTAATTGCACCATCAGGACAAACCAATGCACAATTCGTACAGCCGTTACAATCGGCATTGATACTTGAGGCAAAGTGATATCCTTTACTATTTAAATTTACTGACATTGCAATTGTTTTTTCCTTACAAACAGGAACACACAATTCACAACCTTTACACCTTTCGGTGTTTACTATAATTTCACCTTTTACCGTTGCCATAATATTATTATTTAAAAATTATTACACTTAATGTTTATTCTTTGAACTTTCGTAATTATTTATTTCTGCCAATAGAATGAGAATATCCAATTAGAACCATGGGCTCAACAAAATTGAAATGCTGACTCGCTTTTCCACCACCAACAGTTGTATTTATATCCGGCATATTAATGTATCCGGCTTTTAATTTTCCTAACAGAAAAAAATGTTTGCAGAAATCAAACTGTAATCCAAGACTTGCTGAAACACTATATCCTGCAAGATGATATGCTTTTTTTCCTGCTGTCATATCATGCTTAGGTTCTTGTCCGAGAACATCTGTATCACTATCCGGTATCAACATTCCGGCTCCGATAGTTCCATGAACCGAAAAAGCATGCTTGTTATTATTCGAGATCCACAATTGTTCCAATCGGCCCAATTCAAAACTAACATCATTTAATCCGTCACAGTGTTCGAATTCAGAAACAAAACCACTTGGCAATGAGTCCACAAATTTAGATTGATACACACCCGCTTCAGCAGCATCGCCTACAAGTACTTCTGTGTTATCATAAATTCCATCATTAACTCCTGTAGAAATTGTTCCACTCAAAAGTGTCGCTTGCTTATCCATTGTATATTTCATGTGATCATGACCTAAAGTGATATAGGTTTTATCATTAATAAAATAACCAAAGCGCCAATTGAACTGAGGAATAGTAAATGTATTTGGTTTTACATAGGTAACGAAATCGTGCCCACCCGGTTCATCTCTGGCTGTAATATCAGTGATCGTAAAATCATAACCATCACCGGTAAAATGTATATCACTTTTACCGAAAAATGCACGATTGTATCCCCAAGAAAAATAAAGATTTCCTTTACGCTTGAAAATTTGGTTGGTCTCTACATTATCAATTTTCGATTTTTCAGATGAAACCGTAGTGCCTAAAGTATTTTCAGGAATGACTTGTGCCGCAACTTTAACAGAGGCAAACATTAATATTAAAAAAGTAAGTTTAAAAATTCTCATTATATTTCAATGTTTAATATTTTTCTAAAACTATAACTGATGCAATAGCACCGGGACCACCAATGTTATGTGTTAATCCTCTCTTTGCATTTTTAACTTGTCGTTCACCGGCATTACCACGCAAATGATTTGAAACTTCAACTACCATTCTTATTCCTGTTGCTCCAACAGGATGACCGCATGATAAAAGTCCTCCACTAACATTTACCGGAATTTTTCCACCAAGTTGTGTTTCCTTACCGCGAATCAAATCTTTTGACTCCCCTTGTTTACATAAACCAAGATCTTCATACGTAAGTAATTCCACTATTGAAAAACAATCATGCACTTCAACCAGATCAAGTTCTTCGATCGGATCAGTAATTCCAGCTTGTTTGTAAGCCATTTTTGCCGCATTACGGGTTGCTTCGAAAGAAAGGAAATCATGATTCGGATCGAAAAAAGGCAGATCCCATCCGGTAGAAACAGACAAACCAAGGCCTTTAACAAAAACAGGATTATGCTTTTTCTTATCAACATCTTCAGCACGAACCATAATTACACAGGCAGCTCCATCCGTTGTCGGGCAGCTATCCAAAACAGTCAGAGGATCTGCAACCATTTGAGACCGCATCACTTCTTCAAGAGTACAAGGTTTACGATAAAAAGCTTTATCATTTAAGGAGCCGTGAAAATGATTCTTCACAGAAACATTTGAAATATCTTCCCGAGTCAGACCAAATTCTTTCATCATCCTATTCGCATAAACAGCAAAAGTGCCTGCAGCAGTAAATCCTTTTTGCAAAAAGGGGTGACCATATTCCACCATCATTTTTACAATGCTATCCTGAGGCTGACGATCACGAAGTTTTTCAACACCAAGTGCCATTGCCACATCACACTCTCCTGCACGTAAAGCATTAATGGCATTACGAATAGCATCAGCACCGGAAGCACAAAAATTTGAAACCCGCGTTACAGGTATATTATATAATGAAAGCGGCTCGCTAAGATCCATTCCGCTTCTTCCTTTGAAAACTCCTATTTCCGGAAAAGCAGTTGATAACCACGCCGCCCCAATATCATCCAAGGAAATTTTCGCATCAGCAACAGCTTGTAATGCTGCATCACGAACCAGGTCATCATAACTCTGATGAAACAATTCACCGAATTTTGTAACACCGATTCCTATGATTGCTATATCTGTTTGCTTACCCATTTTGTTTTGCTTTCCAGAAATAATTTGGTTTTGCATCATTTTCAATCATTTTCCTCAAAACCAATTTCACATTTACACCTATTTCCATTTTATTTTTTTCAGGTAGTAACGTATCAGTTTGCTGAACAGTCATTCTTCCTCCTCCATCAAGATCAACGATTACCAAGGTAATTGGAGGAAAAGAGGAAGGGAAATAATGTTCAGAAGTAAAGGCATAAACGTTACCTGTTTTTGAAAGTTGGACCGTTGAAAAAGTTTCACACTTGCATTTTTTACATCTTGCAGCTTTCAGGTAATAGATTGTTCCACACATATCACATTTCAATCCTTTTAAATATTGCAATGTATCTTTCTCTCTTTCATGCATCATTTCAGATGAAAACATTTCTTTCGTAGTGTATGTGAAAGATCCAAAATTCCCTGCTTTTCTTAAAAGCAAATAATCCTGATAACAATTGATCAGATCATATTTACTCAGTTGTTCTTGTAAACATTTATTTTCAGGAAACGTAAATGTTTTTATTTCAAACAAATTTGTTCCGTTAGTATAATCTGCCAGTAAAATACTTTTCTTTCCATTCTCTAATTCATTAATAAGCAGCAGAAGTGCATGCGTGGAACCCGTATTACCAATTTTAGAAGTAAGAGAATCTTTTGCAAATTGGGTTTCCGTATACCCTGCTTTTGCAAAAATCCCACCTGCCATTCGTGCATAAAGTGAATTAAGAATAATAGCATCAAAAGAATCCGGCTTCGAAACAATCCTCTTTATAGTAGTTGTAATATTATTTTTGAATCCTGCATCACGACTGTACCGTGGATCATTTTGTATTGTATTTGATTTATAAGAGAATTCTTCTGCCAAAGAAGAACTATACGATCCGGAACTTGTGATCTCTGCAATTCCTTTTTCTTTACTTAATAGTATGGCGCAAGCTGCATGACCAAAAGGTGTTGATCTTTCTTTACCTATTTTCGGAAAATTCACATCTGCTGACACGACTAAAATATTTTTGTATTTACCTGAACCGATCAAATCATTTGCTAAAAGAAGAGCATCTGTTCCGCTTCGGGCGGAGTTCGTAAAATCAAGTGCTAAAATTCCTTGAGAAAGATTTAACAGATCTGCAAGAAAAGAAGCGTGATAACGATTATTAAAAACAGAGGATGATGTTGCAAAAAATATTCCATCGACACCTTCTTTATTTATATTACATGATGCCTCAAAAGCCAATGTAATGATATCTTCATCGGCAAAACAAACAGCTTTCATACCCCCCTTTTTACCCGAAGGATGAAGTGTGCTGTCCTCAACTCTGAAATGAGGCAATGCAATTCCGTATGATTTAATATAACTCATTTATACAATTACTTTTTTGTTATCTGTCAATCCATCAACAAAAGGCTCATTTAAAGCCTGAAACATTTTATCCTGATCAAACTTTTTGGCAATTTTATTTTCATTAAAAACACTTAGCAGTGAATCCATAGGAAACAATTGAGTTTTCGTCAAAAAATAAAAGATGCTATATATCGATGAATTTTTTGCACCGCCTCTTTCACGAAATGGAAAATAAATAACTTCTGCTTTTGTGTCAGGAGCTTTGAGAGAACTATCAATAAACAATTTCCCTCCTTTCATATTTGCAAGTGTTTTTCGTGCATACTCCAAACCATCTGAGGAAGTAACGCAGATCACATCAGGATTGGGTGATCCAGTATATAGAATTTCTTCTGAAGAAAGAATAATTTCAGCTGCCGAAAATCCGACACCAACTGTAACAGGATAACTTCCTTTTTTTGTTCCATTCAAACCGGAGGTTATTCCTGCCTTCAAAATAAATTCAGCTGCAGCTTGAACTCCTTCACCGGCAGAACCGCAAAGCATCAACCGGACAGGCTTTTCTAACTTCGAAGGGAATTTTGTTTGAATAGCATCGCTCTCGCTGAAAAGTGATCTGAACTCGGTTTTAACTTCTGTTTTATAATTATCAACTTCTCTATCTACAAATTTATTTATGATAAGTCCTGCGTTTTCTATCACTTTAGAAAGCTTCATTCCCGGATTGGATTTTACTCCATAGCTCGGACAAATTTCCATCACTTCAACCAATGAAAAACCTTTTTTCGAAAAGGCTTCAGCCAACTGTTCCGAGAAATCAGAAATCCCTTCCAGACGGCAAACATAAGATGCCCCTTCAACAGCAGCTATTAATTTGCAAATATCATAGCCGGTCTTTTTTCCTCCATCAGGTAATGTCGGTGTTTTAAATCCTGCCGGTGTAAATTCACTCGGTTGTCCGCCGGTCATTCCATAAAGCATATTATTATGGATCACCACAGTCATATTAAATCCATTATGAGCTGCATCAATTAAATGTTGCATTCCAATTGTTGCTCCACCATCACCAATAAAAACGATCACCTTTTTTTCAGGATTATTCAAAGCCGCAGAAACGCCTGTCGCCAATGCCACAGATCGACCATGAAGTCCGTGAACAGTATGTGTTAAAAATGATTTGTCAATAATTCCGTGACAGCCAATATCTGTTACAAGAACAACATTCATTGGATCGTATCCCAAAAGTTGAAGCGCTTTCTCAGTATTAGCGGCAATATGGTTGTGTCCACATCCTTTGCAGAAAGGCAGATCAGCATCCGTTAAAAATTTTTTCTTTTCTAGTTCCATTTTTCTTGCAAAAAATTATTTAGACAAAACCACTTCCGTTATCCTGTCGGGTGTGATCATTTCCGCAATTCCATTTACACCCGATACTTTTTTATTTCCAAATTCTCCAAAAAGAATTTTCCTATACTGCCCGGATAAATTTTCTTCTGCGATCACTATTTTATTGTATTTCTCAATTATATCGAAATATTCGGGTGCAACAGGCAATAAAGTTTTTGGTATCAAAAGAGAAACTTTTTCTCCTTGCTCCCTTAAATTTTTAACAGCTTCTCTGCTTGCAGAAGCCGTTATCCCATAGGAGATCAAAAGTGTATTTGCTCCTTTTTCACCATCATATTCGTAATATAAATGATGTTTTAGATTTTTTTGATGTTTCAACTCCAATCGCTTGGTATTATCGATCGCCTCTTTTGAAGTGTTTTGAATTATTCCTTTCTGATCATGTGTTGATGCAGTATAACGAACCTGATTTTTCTTGTCACCTACCGGTAAAAAATCAGGAACTAACGTTTCATTTGTTTTATAAGGAACAAAAGTTTCTGCTCCTGAATACTGTTTTCGTTCAAGCAAATTAATTTCTGAAAGTTGTGAGATCGCAAAACTAGCAAGCGTCATGATCTCTTCTTTTGAAGTTAACAAAACAACAGGTGTCCTGAGATCAATCGCCATTTTCATAGCGTTGTGGGATAATTCCCAACAATCTTTCATACTGCTGACACTTATAACCGGTAAAGAAAATCCACCTGATATTGCTCCGGTCAGTAATGCAAGATCACCTTGTGCACCACATGTAGCACTTCCAGTTGCGGGTCCAAGTCGTTGTACAAGAATGATCAACATTGGCAATTCCATCATATACGCCATATTTACAGATTCCAGCATCAAAGCAAAACCGGGAAATGATGTAGCAGTCACCGGAAACTTTCCAGTGGTGGAAAAACCACACATCCATTGAAGCGCTGAAATCTCATCAGGGGCAGCAAAGAATGATGGAAAACGTTCAAGCGAATTGGAATAAAGTAAATTTGCCGGTGTTATCGGATAGCCTATAAAAACGTCTGCACCCGATCGGGCCAATGATTCTATGATAAGTTCTGAACCATCCATGATCAGTTGGTTCTCTTTTATTTCAACGCTCATAATCCTAATTCTTTTGCAATATTTATTTTCAATATTTCTGAAGTACCACCGCCAATAAGTGTAAATCGGGCATCACGCAAATATCTCTCAATGTTATATTCAACTGCATAACCGTATGATGCCAACACACGGGAAGCTTCATCACAAATAGTATTTGCAATTTCAGAGGCATATAATTTTGCGATCATAGCTTCTTTTTGTCGCGGTTTATTCTGATCACTTAAAGTTGCAGCAAAAAAAACATAAAGTTTCGCTGTTTCTAACTGAACAGCCATGTCTGCAAACTTCATTTGCACCGCCTGGAATTTCCCGATTGGTTTTCCGAATTGAGAACGTTCATTGGCATATTTTAATGCATCTTCATAGGCCGCTGTAGCAACGCCTATTGCAAGAGCAGCAGTCATAATTCTTATTTCAGCAAGAATTTCTTTCAGACATTTTGTCCCGCCACCAATTTCTCCAAGTAAATATTTTTTTGGAAGCTTCACATCACTGAAAGAAACTTCACTGGTAACAGAGGCGCGAACCCCCATCTTTTCAATACTCTTTCCTATTAGTACTCCTTTTAAATTGGAAGGAACAAAAAATATGGAAAGTTGTTCGTGATTATCTGTTCTTGCAAGCACAGTAAAAAAGTCAGCCACGGGGGCTGATGTAACCCAGGTCTTTTGTCCGTTTAAAATAAAACCATCTTCAGTAACTTTCGCAATTGTTTTTATTGCCATCAGATCACTTCCTGCATTGGGCTCCGTCATGCATATTCCACCGATCTTATTTCCTTTCAATGCTTCATCAAAATAATTCTCTTTAATTTCTTTATCGCCAAAACGATATAAAAAATAAGTTCCCATCAACGATTGCATTGTGCAAGCAGCTGCAAGAGAAAGAGAACCTCGAGCCATTTCGATCACAGCAAGGGAGTATGAAACAATATCTAATCCACTACCACCAGCATTTTCGGGATAACGCATTCCAAAAAAACCCATATCACCCACTTCCTTAAAAAGTTCTGTTGGGAATTTCTTCTCTTCATCTAACTTGCCCGCAACAGGCTTCACGCGCCTATCCACAAAATCGCGAAAAGTCAGTTGTATTTGTTTTTGTATATCACTTAGTTCAAAATCCATTATTCAGGTATAACAGCTGTGGCTTCAATTTCAATAACTGCGGGATGATCTAAAAGATCAACTATAAAGATCATACTCATACATGGATAATGATTGCCAATTATTTCCTTCCAGATCTTTCCTAACTCTCTTCTGTTGGCTAAATATTGCTCTCGGTCTTTGCAGAAACAGGTCATCTTGCAGATGTGTTCAGGTTTACCACCAGCTTTGCTTACAATTGCAACAATATTTTTCAGTGCCTGCTCAAACTGAGGTACCAATTTATCACTCGCAAATTTTTCCTCAGGTGTCCAACCAACTTGCCCTGCCAGAAAAAGTGTTCTTCCTTTTGCAGCAAGAATTCCATTTGAATAACCTTTAGGAATCGGCCAGCCATCAGGCAAAATTATTTCGTGATTCATAATTTATTTTTTTAGACCATAAATTTTTTCAGCAACTTTTTTTGAAACGACTTCATTCTTCACATCTTGTTTCAACTTTTCCCTATCGCGCTTTTTCGGATTTCCATATCCGCCGCCACCACTGGCTATTTGATGGTACAAGGTGTTATTAGGAATTCCATGAATCATATCTTTACTCATAGGAATAACTTTTTTTCCATTTTTATATTTTAACTCGATCTTATTAAGGACGCTGCCCTTACCACCAAATAAACCATAATTGGTTTCCACATCTCCATCACCAAAAACAACCATTGTGGTATCGTCACCACGAAGCATGATTTGAGTTGAGGTACCTAATCCACCGCGCCACTGACCTGCTCCACCGGAGTCACATAAATATTCGTGTTGCACAATTAAATGGGGCGTTTGCTGTTCATACATTTCATAATCCTGATCCAGCACACCACCGGAAGCATCAATCATTCCAATGTGATCATAACCATCATCATTTTTCATTGCACCACTGCCACCCTTTAATCCAAGGAAACAGATGTCCACATATTTTTTACCTGTACGCGGATGATTACCCGTGAAGAGGGAACACAATAAGTGATTCCAACCGGCTGTAATCCTTTCAGGAACTGCAGGACCGAGTGCCTTAAAAATAGCATCAGCTATTTGCGGACAAAGATGATTTCCAAATGTTGTCGCTGCAGGATAAGAAGCATTCAGAATTGTTCCTTCAGGTACGATATATTTTAAAGGTTTTATCATTCCTTCATTGTGTGGAATATTCGGATTAATCATCTGCAAGAAAGTAAGGGTGATTGCAGAGCACGTTGAAGTATATATCCCGTTAACAAATCCTTTTGTTTGTGGCGATGATTTTGAAAAATCAAAAGTGATATCTTCATTCCTTACAGTGATCTCGGTACGAATAGGGAATTTACTTCCTTTGTGTTTACCATCATAATACACAGTACTACCGCCTTTATATACACCGTTTGGAATATTTTTAATTTCCGCGCGCATCATTTTTTCTGTAGAATCGAACAATGCTATTTTGTGCGCTTCAAAAACTTCCAATCCATATTTTGCGACAAATGCCTGTAATCTCCGTTCACCAAGTGTACATGCACCAATTTGTGCTTTTATATCTTCCTGAACCATTTGAAGACGGATATTCGCAAAGATCAAATTCCAAACATCTTTACGAAAGTTTCCTTTTTCATATAATTTCACAGCAGGAATCCGTATTGCTTCCTGCCAAACTTCAGTTGCATTCGGATTGTATCCACCTTGAACGGCTCCGCCAATATCAGCTTGATGACCTTTTGCAGCAGACCATCCAACTAATTCATTTTCGTGAAAAATAGGTTTAAAGATCGCCACATCATTGTTCTGATTTCCCATGGTGAAAACGTCGTTGTGAATGATCACATCGCCTTCGTGGATCTCTTTTCCATATTGCTCCAATATCACTTTACAAACAGGTCCTAAAGAAAAAGAAAGAATAGGAAGGTTCTCTGTTTGCTCAAGCATTTGGCCTTTTGCATCGTAAAGACCTGTCACAAAATCTTTTGCTTCACATAAGATCGGAGAGCGTGTAGTTTTTGTCAATGAGATGCTCATCTCATCCGTGATGGATTTGAAGGCACGTTGAAAAATGGAAACTAATATTTTATCTACTTTCATTTACTTCAGTAAGTTTTTGTTTCAATTGAAATCCGTTTGGAAATTTTTTCTTTTCATATACTATAAATGAACCAAAACTATCCACCTCACAGTCGTAGTTTTCGCTGATAAATACAGAAGTGGTAATCTTTTCAATTACACAAGGTCCATTTATCTTTGATCCGAAAATAGGTTTGTCGCCATCATAGATCGGAACTTTTTTCATCTTATTCAGTTCAGGAATATAAACTTCTCTATACTCCTTAATAGCCGATTCAGCTGTAACAGAATTATTATTTTCTGAAAGAAACCTTGGGCGCTCCGTTTTTCCAACAACACGCAAACGAACATTGATGAGTTCCATTTCTGTCCCTTCCTCTTTCAAGGAATATCCAAACTGACGATTGTGTTCTTTATGGAATAATTCAAATATTTTTTTAAGATCAAAATTCATTACATCATCCCAGGATGCTTCCATTTGCACTTCGTGGTATTGACCTAGATAACGCATATCAAGAATCGGAGAAAAAGAAATCTTTTCACGTGAAACTCCTTCTTCATCAACCAATGCATGAATTCCATCCTCCTTCATTTCATTATACAGAGAAATAAATTTTTTTCTATCAAGATTCGTAAATGAGGTAAAATAAGAGCGGATATAGTCATGTTTCAGATCACCCAATAACATTCCTGCAGCACAAAAAATAGAAGAGACATTTGGTACAAGGAACATCGGAATTTCCAATTCCTTGCATATTTCGGAAGAGTGAATTGAGCCGGCACCACCTGCCACAATAAATAAAAATTCTCTCGGATCATAACCTCGTTCAACAGAAATTTCGCGAACACCTTGAGCCATATTGCTATTGATGATACGAAACATTCCGGCAGCAGTTTCCAATACAGACAATCCAAGTTTTGCGGCCAGATCCGTTTTTATTGCTTTCTCTGCTTTTGCTTTATTTAGTTTTAATTTCCCTCCGGCAAAAAAATCAGGATTAAGATAACCAAGAATAATATCGGCATCCGTACAAGTAGGAACAGATCCACCACGTTCGTAACATACCGGACCAGGCATTGCACCGGCACTTTGCGGACCCATCTGCAACAATCCTCCTTCATTTATCCAACCGATACTTCCGCCACCTGCACCAATTGTAATAATATCAAGAGAAGGAAGAGCAATACGATAACGATTGATATTTCCTTCGGTACTGGTTACACATTGATTATCGATAACGATGGCAGCATCAAAACTTGTTCCACCCATATCAGCGGTGATACAATTTTTAAATCCAAGTAATTTGGAATAAAATGCACCAGCAGTCGGAGCAGCAGCAGGCCCTGATAAAACCGTTACAGCCGGATTTTTCTTTACCTGATCAGGAACAACCACACCACCATTTGATTGCATGATCAATAGTGTGCCTTTGTAATTTATGCTTTCTAATTTCTGAGTAAGATTATCCAAATACTTCGCTACAATAGGTCCGACAAAAGCACTAACGGTTGTTGTACTAATTCTTTCATAAAAGCGAATTGAAGGAAGTACTTCAAAGGAAGCCGTAACAAAAATTCCTTTCAGATTTTTACGAAGAAATTTTAATGCTTGTTTTTCATGTGATGAATTCTTGTAAGAATTCATGAAGCAAACTGCAACAGATTCTACTTTTTCATCCTTGATCTTTTTAATGATCGGAAGAAGTTCTTTCTCAGAAAATTTCTTCAAAATCTTTCCTTCAGAATCAATTCGTTCGTCTACCGTAAATCGCAAATAACGTGGCGCTAAGGGAACAACATTTTTATAATGATTATTAAACTGTTCCTCACGGATACCTCTTCTCATTTCCAATGCATCACGAAAACCTTTAGTCGTTACAAGTGCAGTTTTTGCTCCTTTCAAGGTCAACAGTGCATTTGTTGCAACCGTTGTTCCATGAACAATTGTATCAATTGAAGAAACAAATTTCTCAAAAGTTTCTCCTGTCATTTCTGCAACTTCGCGGATACCATTTATGAATCCAACAGAAGAATCATGCGGAGTAGAAAGTGTTTTATGAACAATGGTCCTACCGTCAGATGAAACACAGATAAGATCTGTAAAGGTTCCACCAATATCAATACCTACATTATACTTCATTCTATTTATGAATAAAATTCGCTTTAGCTTTTGGTCCGTTCGATTTGAAATTTTCCAAACCAATTTTCATATCCTCTGTTAAAAGACATTCTCCGAACATCCGTGATTCTAATTCAAGACCATCCTTCAAACTCAAGTGAGAACCTTCATAGATCGCTTTTACAATTATCTCATCAATTTTTTTGCTCAAATGTCCTATCTCCAGTTGTATTGGGTTTCCATTTGTCGAGATAGCATCCTGCGGAATTGTTTTCACTTTAACATCACCGGATGCAATTTGTTTTGCAAATTTTACTGCTTCATCAACCAGATCCCCTTCCACCTCTTTGTATACTAATCCAATCTCAGCTGCTTCTTTTGCCGAAACATTTCTAGCCGTACGCAATATTTCAGCAGCTTTTTCAACTCCTACAATACGCGGTAGACGTTGGGTTCCACCTGCACCCGGAATAAATCCTAAGTTCACTTCAGGTTGACAAACCAAAACAGGCAAGCCTTTCTTACAAATACGTGCCGTACAAGACATTGCTAATTCATTTCCACCACCAAATGCAAAACCGTTCATAGCACACACTACTGGTTTAGCAAAGCTTTCAACATAATTCAACACAGATTGAAAAGTATGAGAATTATTATATCCTTCTTCGGGAGTTTTTAAAGATGCAAGCATATTCAAATCGGCACCGGACACAAATGCTTTAGTTCCAAATCCGGTAATAACAACAGCTTTAACAGAATCATCATTCTTCACATTCTCCAATTCATTTTTTATCTGACCAAGCACTTCGAGATTCAGTGCATTTAAAACTTTCGGTCTGCGGATTGTCAGCACACAAACACCATCGAGTTTAGTAGCAATAATGTCCTGTAATTTCCAAACTCCAGCTGCTTTTGCTTTATCCAAGATTTTCGGGAATGTAAAAGTCGGATGTGTTGCACAAAAATCTTTAACCAATCCGTAAGACTTATCGAT
Source organism: Bacteroidota bacterium (assembly GCA_947476185.1). GTDB lineage: Bacteria > Bacteroidota > Bacteroidia > 2-12-FULL-35-15 > 2-12-FULL-35-15 > 2-12-FULL-35-15. Next base: position 64,310 of record CANJPX010000006.1, on the reverse strand, counting down.
GCCCACTTTATTCATAAATGAGAATGGTGCCCGGATAACAAGTGACATCTCACACGCCATATTAAAATCATTAATATCAACGATATCCAGATCTAAAATAAAAGATGTTAATGCAAAGAATGCACCTTGAAATTCTTTTACTAATTTTTCTTCTTTCTCAGGAGACAGTTCAACTTTTTCACCACGTTGAGCAGTGTTCCAAAGTTCTTTACTCTTATTTTTTTCGTGAAGAATATTCGGGGTTTTGAACCAAGGCATTACTAATTTCCCCAATTCATCCAATCCATGTGCAGTAATAGGATTTCCTCCTGTAAGATTTAAGGCAGTAAAAGGCCCAATGCCCAAGCCTAAAGATTTCACTGCAGCAGTATCAATTTCCTTTTCAGTTCCCCAACCCTTTTCCAAACACATGATGGCAGTTTGACAAATACCTTCAAAAACAGGATCTATGGCATAGCCGTAAGAACTTTTTACTTTGATAGGAACCTTTCCGATCGCCTCATAAAATCCAAGTAATAGATTTACCAGATCAGCATCTGTTTCTTTACCGGGAACCAATTCAACAACTAAATTTATTTCTGCAGGAAAAAAATAATGTGCCACTAAACTGCGGGATTTATTTTTAATATTCCGGAATATGACTTCCGGCTGCATATGCGAAGAGTTAGAAAGATAAATACATTTATCATCAGTAAGTGATTCTACCTGTCTAAAAATTTTGTCTTTGATATTTTCATCTTCAGTTGCTGCTTCCACAACAATTTGTGAGCCGCGTACATTTTCGTAATCAGCAGAAAATACCAAGGCGTTCTTTATCTTTTCAGCCAGTTCAGGCTTAAACGCACCCGACTCTAACCCTTTCTGAATTTTTTTATGTGCTTTCGCTTTCGCTTTCTCCAATGCCTCAGGAGAAATATCAATAACATTTATAACTACACCGAATGGTGAAAGTGATTTTGCAAAATGCAATGCAATGTCTGGACCAATCTGTCCAGCACCAATTACAGAGATCTTTGTGATCTCTCTATCTTTAAAATTATAGGCCATAATTCAATTCATTTTTAGTTTAAGCAAATATAATTTGAAAGCATAAAAAAAATCATGACTCCAATCATACTTTATTATATAACTCTATGTAGCAGGTGATTGCCAAATCGTATACGAATAAAACAATCCAAAATAGTCTATCCTATGATAATTGTCATAGTTTTCGTAATCGATAGGATAGAAATTCGCAATAGATATAATCATCTTGAATGCAAACTATTAAATGGAAGTATTGATCCTAAGTGGAGGGAATTCATCGCGGATGAATTCCCCGAAAGCATTTTTAAGCATCAAGGGAATCTCATTGGTTGAAACACTTTGTAACACATACATATTTGCAGAAATCAACCATCCAATAATTGTTTTTAACCACACTTTATTTCAAAACAAGTGGAAGGATAAAATGAAAGCGATAAAGAGCAAAACCATAATCCTAAAAAACGATTTCCCGGAAAAAGGAAGAACATACTCCATTCAATTAGGCTTATCAAAAATTGCTAACAATTCCAATTGTTTCATTCAAAATATCGACAACCCAGAAATTAATGTGGAATTATTGCATAAAATGTCAAGCATAATAGAGGACAATAGTTTTGTTGTTCCTGTGAAAGATGAACATGGTGGACATCCAATTTTATTGGGAAAAAATATTGTAAATCATCTTAAAAACCTGACATCAGATAATTGGATCTTAAAAGATGAATTAAAATTATTTAAAAGGCTTGAGGTCGATGCTGGAGAAACGAATGTCTTATTGAATCTCAATACACCTGATGACTGGAATAATTATATTGAATCCAAAATTTTATTAAATACAAAAACAAAATAGTGTTCAATTTAGCCGACATAAATACAATTCAACAATCGGAAAAAGGCCCTTTGGCATTGTGCGTAATAATCGGAACAAAAGGTTCCACCCCTCGAAAAGTCGGGGCAAAAATGTTGGTTACAAAAGAAGGTAAAATATTTGGATCGATCGGTGGTGGCGCCCTCGAGAAGAAAGTAATTGAAAATGCCTTAATTGTTCTCAAAGAAAAGAAACCGAAAACATTTCGACACGATTTATTAAATCAACACAATATGTGCTGTGGAGGGACAATAGATATATATATAGAACCTATCATGAAAAAAAACAAACTGTATATTTTTGGTGCCGGACATACTGGACAAGCACTTGCAAAATATGCGATCGATATGGATTTTGAAACGGTTGTAATTGACGATAGAAAAGAATATCTGGATCAAATTTCGCAACCGGAAATAAATAAAATGCCATTAGATTTTAGTCAAGCACTAACCTTATTACCATTTGACGAACAAACGTTCGTTGCAATCATGAGTTACGACCATGCAATTGACAGAAATATTCTGGCCTATTGCATTAAAAAGCCGCGTGCATACCTCGGAATGATAGGAAGTTCAAGGAAAGTGGAACTCACAAAAAAAATGTTCTCAGAAGCAGGAATAGCTACTGCCGAAGAATTAAACTCGGTTGATATGCCCATGGGCATTGATATCAAATCGGAAAGTCCTGAAGAAATTGCAATCAGTATACTGGCAAAACTAATCGAAACTAAATACACAAAATTAAAATGAGCGAGAAAAAAATTGCCCTGATAACAGGTGCAGCAAAAGGCATAGGAAAAGCTATCGTAGAAAGATTTGTTTCCGATAATTATTTTGTAATTGCAGTAGATGTAGACGATGTGAGCGGTAAATTATTAACAGACGAATACGGCTCCTCAAAAGTACTTTTTGTAAAAGCGGATATCTGCAATGAAAAAGAAATGCATGACTTGTTTATTAAGATCCAAACGGACCACAAGCAATTAAATGTCCTTGTAAATAATGCTGGGATCATCCGAGACAACATGATCTGGAATATGCCGGTGGAAGATTTTGACATGGTTCTCAACATAAATTTAAAAGGCACCTGGCTCCTTTGCAAAGAGGCTGCAAAAATGATGAAACAGCAAAATTTCGGACGTATTGTAAACATCGCCTCAAGAGCCTGGCTGGGTAATCGCGGACAAAGTAATTACTCTGCCTCAAAAGCCGGAGTAGTCAGTTTAACACGTGTTCTGGCACTTGAACTAGGAAAGTACAATGTTTGTGTTAATGCTGTGGCACCAGGATTAATAGACACCCCGTTGACCCAAAAACTAGAAGCGGATGTGTTACAAAAACTGATTGAGGCCCAACCTACGCGGACGATGGGAAAACCTTCCGATATAGCTAATGCAGTAGCCTTTTTGGCTTCTGATGCAACCAATTTTATTACCGGCCAAACCATTTATGTCGATGGTGGGAAAAGCATTGGCGCAGGAATATAGCAAATCCACATTTTTAGCAAGTTTTCAACAAAAAAGTATGCACATCACAAGTGACATAAATCATATTTTTTTTCCAATAAACTCACCACTTTTGATCAACATAATAACTGATTTTTTAATCACTGAAAAACCATTACATCAATTTCAATGAAACAAATTAAATTAAAAATAAACGGCAAACAGTACGATCTATTGGTTAATAATCATGAGATGTTATCGAGTGTGATCCGGGAAAAAGTTGGATTGACAGGAACAAAAGTGGGATGTGATCAGGGAAGTTGTGGAGCCTGTACTGTATTGGTAAATAAAGAACCCGTTTTGAGTTGCATCACGCCTGCATTACGATTCGACAATGCTGAAATTACAACCATCGAAGCAATCGCAAAAGATGGCGAACTTCACGAACTTCAAGAGAAATTTGTTGAAAAAGGAGCCATTCAATGTGGCTTTTGTACACCAGGAATGGTCATGACATCATTGAGTCTCGTTCCAACTTTAAAAAAAGAAGATGGTGTCGAATCAATAATCCATCAAATAAAAGATGGCTTGTCGGGTAATTTATGCAGATGCACAGGCTACAAAAAAATCATTGAAGCAGTTGCTGAATATGCATTGGAAAAACATGGATTAAAACCTGTTTCTGAAAAAGGGAAATCGAATTACAAAACGATATCCGGTGCAGTTGGCGTTGGCAGACCATACATTGAAGCAGAGAAAAAAGTAAAAGGATCGGCAGATTATGCTGATGATATCGTTTCAAAAAATGCATTGCACTGCAAATTTTTAAGGAGTATTTATCCGCATGCAAAAATCGAAAATATCGATCTTACAGAAGCATTAAAACTGGAAGGTGTTCATTACATCGCAACCGGAAAAGAGTTGCCGATCAAATTTGGAGTACTTCCCATTTCTCAGGATGAAACAGCAATGGCAGTTGAAAAGGTCCGCTACATAGGAGAAATAGTTGCAGCAGTTGCAGCTGACAGCGAAGATATTGCCGCGGAAGCATGTAAGCTGATAAAAGTACAATATAAGCGTATCAAGGAATTTTTACAAATTGATGATTCATTGAATGATGTTGGAGAAAATGAAAAGATCCATGAATACGGAAAATTCAATAACAACATTCATAAAAAAGCAGAGCTTCGTTTTGGTGATCAGCAACAAGGTTTACTTGATGCCGATGTAACAAGCAAAATGTCGTTTGAGTTTGAAGGGATCAATCACGGATTTACAGAACCACATGCTGCCACAGCATTTTGGGATGAAAACGGATTAACGATAACCACAGCAACACAAGTTCCACACTACTTACATCGTGCATTGGCGAAAGTAATGGAAGTACCTTTAAGCAGAGTTCGTGTCATCAAACCCTATCTTGGTGGTGGTTTTGGTGGGAAGAGCGATCCTTTTCCACATGAAGTTATTGTTTCACATATCGCTAGAAAAACAGGTCGACCTGTACGCGTTCGATTGACACGTGAGGAAGTTTTCCTGACCAATCATGGACGACACCCTTCTAAACTTACTGTTCAGATGGGTATTTCCAAGGATGGTTTCATGAAAGTGTTAGACGCAGATGTTGCTATTGATGGTGGAGCTTACGGAAGTTTTGGTGTTGTTACATCTTATTACAACGGAGTGTTATTGCAAGCTCCGTATAAATTAGATAATTTTGGATTCCGCACCTATCGTGTTTATACCAATAAACCACAATGTGGTGCTATGCGCGGACATGGAGCTGTTAACACTCGCTTTGCAGTAGAGTCGATGATCGATGAACTGGCAAATAAAATTAAAATGGATCCATGTGAATTGAGGATGAAAAATTTTCTTGATTCAAACACTTTAACGGTAGGACATTACCGCATCACCTCAAACGGAAGTCGCGAATCATTACAAAAAGTAATGGAACAATCGGAATGGAAAAAACGCTATGGTAAATTAAAAACCGGTCATGGCCTTGGCGTCGGATGCGGATTTTTTATCAGCGGAAGCGCTTTACCAATCATCTGGAATGAATTGCCTCAATCGGTTGTTCATTTAAAACTTGATTTTGATGGAAGGGTATTGATTACCTCCGGAGCGAGTGATATCGGACAAGGAAGTGATACCATGCTTGCAATAATTGTTTCGGAAGTATTAGGACTAGGCATGGATAAATTATTTGTACTTGCTGCCGATACATTAATTACCCCAGTTGATTTTGGAAGTTACTCAAGTCGCGTAACATTCATGGCAGGTAATGCAGCAAAAGATGCTGCCGAAAATTTAAAAAAAGAGATCATTGATGCGATCATAAAAGTGAAAGAGATCTCAGCTGAAGAATTGAATTTTGCTGATAGCCGTGTATTCAGCAACGATAAAAAAGTTGACCTATCCTGGTTAGAGGTAGTTGATATATTAACAGCAAAACGAGGTGCAGTAAGTGTTAGCGGAAAATACATTTCTCCAAAATTAGGTGGAGATTTTAAAGGTTCCGGAGCAGGTTTAAGTCCGTCCTATACATTCGGTGCTGTGGTTGCAGAAGTTGATGTGGATACTGAAACAGGACAAGTAAAAATACTGAATGTATGGGGTGCACACGATTGTGGAAAGGCATTAAATCCATTGGCTGTTGAAGGACAATTGGAAGGCTCATGGCACATGGGTATCGGACAGGCAATGAGTGAACAAATGAAATACTACAATGGACTTTTGGTGAACAATAATTTCCTTGATTATAAGATCCCGACAACATTAGACACTCCTCCTATCCATGCAAATATCATAGAAACAAATGATCCGGAAGGACCTTTCGGTGCAAAGGAAGCAGGAGAAGGAGCTATTCATCCGGTACTTCCTGCAATAGCAAATGCCGTATTTAATGCAGTAGGTGTTCGCATTACAAAATTACCGATCAGTGCAGAAGATGTATTGAATCAAATAAAAGCTAATAAATTATCTAAAGAAAAAAGTCTTGCCTAAAATGATAGCAGAAAAATTATATCTAAAAGCAGAAAGCTTGGAACAGGCCATTTATGAAGCAAATGGTCATCCTGATAGTTTCCGGTACATTGCCGGAGGAACTGATGTTATCGTAAATAAATTTCAAGGAAATGATGAATCAACCTACTTGATCGACATATCCGGAATTAAAGAATTAAAGAATGTAGTTACTGCAGAAAATCATATTGAAATAGGTTCATTGGTTACTTTAGATGATCTGCAAAAACATAAAATAATTGCAGACAACTTTCCGATATTGCTGGAAGCGGCACATTCAGTTGCTTCTCCAATGATTAGAAAAACGGCTACCCTTGGAGGAAATTTACTTTGTGAAAATCGTTGTTCTTTTTATAATCAAACAGAATGGTGGAGAGAAGCAGTTGGATATTGCTTAAAATGTGAAGGCGATATTTGCATAGCTACAGGCGGAAAGAAAAATTGTTTTTCAAAATTTGTTGCAGATACAGCTGTTGCATTAATAAGCTTGAATGCAAGTATTGAAATATTTGAAAACAATACTACCTCCATTATTCCGCTTGAAAGTATTTACACAGGAGACGGAGTAAGTCCGCGTAATTTCAATAAGACCTCCATTATCAAATCAATTCATATTCCAACGAATAATGGATATAAAGGAGTTTACAAAAAATTACGTCAACGCGAAAGTTTAGAATTCAGTTCACTGACAACATCGGTAACGATCGATAAATTAGGAGAAATTAGAATTGCATTGGGTGGCGTTGATCCTAAACCCATTTTAATTGTTGGAACAATAAAGGATGACCTTCAGTCATTGATAACGAAAGCTGTAAAAAAGGCTCGCATCGTAGACAACGATGTTTATTCAAGAGAGTACAGAAAAGAAATGATAAGTGTTTATTTGAACAGAAGTTTTAAAGAACTAGGTAAATAAAATGAATACAGCTGCAGAAATATTATTGGATGAACATAAAACACTTTTTGATGCTATCGAGGCAACAAAAAAAGTTCAAAAAGTCAAGGATGTTGAATTATACAGAAAACTAATAATTAATTTTATTTCGTTTTTCAAAGATTTCACGGAGATCTACCACCATCCAAAAGAAGAAACAATTCTTTACAAAAGAATTTTAAAACACGCCAAAAACATCGACAATAAAATATTGAATGAGATATCAGGCAATCACGATGAGCTAGATGAGCTTATAATATTGGTAGAGCAATATTTTATTGAAAACGAAAACAATAAACTAAAAAAAGCAGTTGATAAATACATCAATCTGCTATTTAAACATATCTGGAAAGAAAACATCATTCTAATTAAAAACCTTTCTTACCTATTAGATGAAAAAGAATTAAAATCTGTTGCAAAATCTTTTATTAAACTGGATGAAAAATATGGGAAAAAGAAAAAATTGCAAAATGATATCACCAAGCTGATCAAGAAAATAAGTTCAAAATAATGAATAACTGAAAAGTGCTGACAGAAAAATATAATGCACAAAGAATAGAATTTGTTTAAAATAAAATGATTATGAAAGTGAAAACAAAAATAATGGATGGCAACGAGGCTGCCGCCTATATTGCTTATAAAACGAGTGAAGTTTGCGCTATTTACCCTATCACTCCTTCATCAACGATGGGCGAATTTTGTGATGAATGGTCAGCAGATGGGCAGAAAAATATATTTGGAGAAGTGCCTAGAATAATGGAAATGCAAAGTGAAGCAGGTGCCGCAGGTGCTGTTCATGGTGCATTACAAGGAGGAGCTCTGGCATCCACATTTACTTGCTCACAAGGGTTATTGTTAATGATCCCAAATATGTACAAAATTGCAGGTGAATTAACTCCGACAGTTTTTCAAATTGCAGCGCGTACTTTAGCAACACATGCCCTTTCAATTTTTGGTGATCACTCCGATGTTATGTCAGTTCGTCAAACAGGCTGGGGAATGCTTTTCGGTCGCAATGCGCAAGAAGCAATGGATATGGCAATGATCGCGCAAACTTCTTCGCTCCGATCAAAAGTTCCTTTCATGAATATCTTTGATGGTTTCAGAACTTCTCATGAACTGATGAAGGTTAATGTAATACCTGATGAAGTAATTTTAAACATGATTGATGAAGGCGATCTTTTAACCCTTCGCAGTCGTGCTATGTCAACAGAAAACCCTTCTATCAGGGGAACAGCACAAAATCCGGATGTATTTTTCCAAGGGCGTGAAGCCTCAAATAAATATTATTTAAATGTACCAATTGCTGTGAATGACGCAATGAAACATTTTGCAGAACTTACCGGAAGAGAATATAAACTCTATGAATATTTCGGGCATGCAACTCCTGACCGCATCATTGTTATTATGGGTTCCGGTGCAAACACTGTTCATGAAATGATGGACCATTTAAACACCAAAGGAGAAAAAGTAGGATATGTGTACGTAAGGTTGTTTCGTCCCTTGGATGCAAAAGCCTTTGTAAATGCTATTCCGAAATCAGTGAAAAAAATTGCAGTGCTCGATCGTTGCAAAGAACCAGGAAGTATAGGAGAACCTTTATATCTGGATGTAGTTTCAGCGATCGCTGAAGAATGGACAGGAGAAAAATTGAAAATAATTGGTGGTCGTTATGGACTTGCATCAAAAGAATTCACACCATCCATGGTGCACGCAATTTATAATGAATTGAATGAAAGTATTTCTAAAAAACATTTTACCGTTGGTATTGAAGATGATATTACCAATTTAAGTTTGGGGTACGACAAAACATTCTCCTTAGAAAAACAACATTTATTCCGCGGATTATTTTACGGTTTAGGAGCAGATGGAACAGTGAGTGCAAATAAAAATTCAATCAAAATAATTGGTGAAACAACCGATAATTATGTTCAAGGATATTTTGTTTACGATTCTAAAAAATCAGGTTCACTTACAGTATCACATTTACGATTCGGTAAAAACCCAATACTTTCTACTTATTTGGTCAGCTCCGCAAATTTTATTGCATGTCACCAATTTAACTTCATCAACAAATACGACATATTAAAAGATGCTGAAGAAGGGGCTACATTTTTATTGAACGCACCATTCGCTAAAGAAGATGTATGGCAAAAACTACCTAAGCATATTCAGGAAGAGATCATCACAAAAAAAATAAATTTCTATGTAGTAGATGCATCGAAAGTAGCACGTGAAGCAGGAATGGGAAACAGAGTAAATACAATTTTACAAACTTGTTTCTTCGCTATTGCCGGAATTCTTACCAAAGAAGATGCCATTCAACGAATCAAAGATGCCATCAAAAAGACATATTCAGACAAAGGAGAAAAAGTTGTCTTGAAAAATTATGAGGCTGTTGACAAAGCAATTGAAAATCTTCACCAAATTGATTATTCGCAATATAAAACAGGTAACATCGAAAGTGAAAAAATGGTAGCCGATAATGCACCAACTTTTGTTAAAGATGTATTAGCAAAAATAATGTCATTTCAAGGAGATGAATTGCCAGTAAGTGCTTTCCCAATAGATGGAACTTATCCCGTGGCAACAACTCAATGGGAAAAAAGAAATATTGCGGATAAAGTTCCGGAATGGGATGCAGAATTATGCTCTCAATGTGGAAAATGTTTCTTGATCTGTCCGCATGCAGCCATACGTTGTAAAGTTTATGATAAAGATAAATTATCAAGCGCACCAGTAGATTTCAAGCACATTCCTCCTATCGGAAAAGAATTTGTGAAAGAAAACGAGGCCTACACGTTACAAGTAGCTGTTGAAGATTGCACAGGATGTAATTTATGCGTAGAGTATTGTCCTATTGAAAGTAAAACTGCACCGGGACATAAAGCGATCAATATGGTTCATCAACTTCCGATAAAAGAACAAGAAATCAAAAATTGGGATTTCTTTTTATCACTTCCGGAGATCGATCGTTCACGTGTAAATAAAAATACAGTAAAAGGAACACAATTATTACAACCATTGTTTGAGTTTTCAGGTGCTTGTTCCGGTTGTGGTGAAACACCTTATGTAAAATTATTATCACAACTATATGGTGACAAAATGGTAGTTGCAAATGCAACAGGATGTTCTTCGATATACGGAGGAAATTTACCAAGTACTCCTTGGGCTACCAACAATGATGGCTGTGGGCCGGCATGGGCTAATTCATTATTTGAAGACAATGCAGAATTTGGTCTTGGAATAAAGATGGCTTACGACAAAAAGTCCGATATAGCAAAAACACTTTTAAATAGTATTCGGAACACAGTTGGAGAAAGTTTTGTGGATGAAATATTAAATGCTGACCAAAGCAGTGAAGATGGAGTACGCCAACAAAGAGAGAGAATAAAAATTCTTCGTGAACGTATTGCTCCTAATACAAATTTTGCAATGAAACAATTAACTTTCCTTGCAGATCATTTAGCAAAAAAATCACATTGGATAATTGGCGGCGACGGCTGGGCCTATGATATTGGTTTTGGCGGCTTAGACCATGTACTGTCAACAGGTGAAAACGTAAATATCATTGTTCTTGATACTGAAGTGTATTCAAATACAGGCGGACAAAAATCCAAGTCAACACCAATTGGAGCGAGTGCAAAGTTTTCTGTAAATGGAAAAGCAAATGGCAAAAAAGACTTAGCATTACAAGCAATTGCCCATGGCTCCGCTTTTGTTGCTCAGATAGCAATGGGCGCAAATGATGCGCATACAATTAAAACAATTCAGGAAGCAGAAGCATTTCCAGGAACATCAATTATCATAGCATATAGCCATTGTATCGCGCATGGTTACGACATGGTACATGGTGCAGAACATCAGGTAAATGCTGTAAAATCAGGATACTGGCCATTGTTCCGTTACAACCCTTTAAAAGCTAGAGGAGAAAGATTTACAATTGATTGTAAAGAACCTTCCTTACCGTTAAAAGAATTCCTTTACAACGAAACCCGTTTCAGTATTTTAACAAGACAAGATCCTGAAAACGCAGAAAAATTGTTAGCACTTGCAGAGCAAGGTATTAGCGACCACTGGGAACGTCTAAATGCATTAAAATCTTTATAGAATGAGAGTTCAAGAATAAAAAGATTTGTGCAATTATTAATGAAAAAACAAGTAAAGAAAAACACTCTTAAAAAAAGAAAAGAGAAGATTTCTATTTCCGAAAGAAAAGCGGAGGTAAAATTTCGCACCCTTAAAGAGCAGCTATCCAAGCTAAAAAAAGAAAACAAACACTTAAAGAATTCTCATCTAACTAAAAAAGATAGCGAATCCAAATATCGTTCACTCTTCGAAATGTCGGGGGATGCAATACTTGTGATAGAGAATGAAACGTTTGTTGACTGCAACAAAGCTGTTGTCAAAATGCTTGGCTATAAAAATAAAAAAGAACTGTTAAACACTCACCCTTCTGAATTGTCTCCACTAAAGCAACCTGATGGGAGATTATCTTTTGAAAAAGCCGAAGAAATGATGGCTCTTGCAATAAAAAATGGGAGTAATCATTTTGAATGGATCCATAAAAGATCTAATAACGAAGAATTTCCGGTTGAAGTATGGCTATGTTCTTTAAAGCACAGTGGAAAAACACTAATCAATTGCATCTGGAGAGATCTTACAGAAAAAAAGAAAGCTGAAAATGTAATCCTGAAGAATATCACTGAAAAGGAGATCCTTCTGAAAGAAATTCATCACAGAGTAAAAAATAATTTGCAAATCATTTGCAGTCTCTTAAATCTACAATCGTCAGCTGTAAATAATGAGACTTTAAAACAAATATTACAACAAAGCAAATACAGAATTGAATCAATGGCTAAGATCCATGAAATGCTTTATAAGACAAATGATATGTCTAAAATAAACTTCTCGACCTATATACCTGAGTTGATCGACACCTTGATATTTTCTACAAAAGGACCTGAAAACAATATCAAATTAAAACTCGTTATCGAAGAGAAATTTTTTACAATAAATACCGCTATTCCACTGGGATTACTAATTAATGAAATCGTTACAAATTCATTAAAGCACGGCATTAAAGGAAATGAAAAGGGAGAGATCAGTATCAGTATTAAGAAGAAAAGTGATATGAAACTGACCTTGCGCATAGGCGATAACGGTATAGGATATAAAAACAACTTTGTCGCAAATGATATCACGACCTTAGGATTTCAATTGATATTAAGTTTAGTGGAACAGCTTAACGGTAAGATAGAAAAAGAAAAAACTTCGAAAGGAACTTATTACAATATTGAAATTGAAAAGATATAAAATTCAGAAAAGAATAGTATTAATATTATTTTAAAAGCAGATTAAATACTATTACTCTCCTTACCCAATATTTCAGTTGCCTCCATCACGATCATTTTTACATTTTCATCATAAGCTGCCACTATTTGTTTTAAGGCATTCACCCTATTTTTATCGATCATAATAAAAATAATATCCTTGTTTTCGGTTGCTCCAAGACTATTGCCATTCACCAAGGTGCCAGAAATACCTAAAGATTCTGATATTAAATGGCTAAGTTCATTCAGATTTTTCGAGGATGAAATGTGAACAATTTTTTGGTTATGAGCACCAATTAAAATAGTATCAATCAATTTGGAAGCAACATAGATGCTTATCAAACTCCATAACGCAAGCTCAATACTCCTAAAAACAAACCCTGCAGAAGCTACCACCAAGGCATCTAAAATAAGCACAACAGTACTGGTCTTTATGTCTGTTTTTGACGCAACAATTTTTGCTAATATCGTTCCTCCGCCAGCTGATGCACCACCTTTAAATATCAATCCCAATCCAATTCCGATTATTACTCCACCATAAAGCGTAGCTAATAAAAGATCATTACTAAAATTCGGCAAATGAATTATTTCAGATAAAAAATCAACAAAAACGACAATAAAAAAAATGCAAACAATAGATTTAATTGCAAAATTTTTACCTAAGAACTTTAAACTTACAAGAAGCAATGGAATATTAATTAAAGCCATCAATACACCAATAGGTAATTTAATGACATGGTGCAAAACAATTGCTAAACCAGCTGTACCTCCTGTTGCAATATTATTCGGAGATAAAAATCCGGCAACACCAAAAGCTAAAAAAAAGCTTCCGAATACGATAAAAACATAATTAAATATCTCTGCTCTACTATTTTTCATAATTATTTTTTACACAGATTACAAATAATAAAATTATCAATTAACAGGAGAATAATATTTCCCTTGCCACGAATTCTTTTCCAAAAGTTTCTTTTCAATTTTATCAACTATTTCAAAGTTTTTTATCCCACCCCAATCAGGAGCGATCAGTAAATGTTTTGGAGACTCACTTATAAATCTATCTATGATGATATCCGGACGTAAAAGACCAACAAAATTTGAAATCAATTCAACATATTCCTCCAAATTCAAAAGGTTAAACATTTCTGGAGTTTCTTTAAACTGAATCGCCATTACGGTATGTTTCACAATCTGCAATTGGTGAATCTTCAAAGTATTGATAGGAAGCTTTGATAATTCTTTTGCATGATTTAGGATATCTTCTCTACTTTCTCCAGGCAGATTCAGGATCATATGCGCTCCTAAATGCAGTCCCTTATTTGAAGCTAATTCATAAGCAGCAGCGGTTTCCTCAAAGGTATGACATCTGTTTATTAAACTCAAAGTCCTGTTTAATGTACTTTCAACACCAAATTCGAGTGAGACAAAAACCTTTTTGGATATTTCAGAAAGTATATCCACAATTTCTTCATTGATACAATCCGGTCTGGTGCCAATAACCAAGCCTATGACACCTGGATAATCAACGGCTTCCAAATACATCCTTCTCAACAGGTCAATATCCGAATATGTATTTGTGTAAGATTGGAAATAAGCAAAATATTTTTGTGTTTTGTATTTTTTTGAAAAAAAAGAAATGCCCTCCTCCATCTGCTGTGTAATAGATTTTGCTGGCTTACAATAATCAGGACTAAATGTATTATTATTACAATAAGTACACCCGCCTATACCTTTTGTTCCATCTCTGTTCGGACAAGTAAATCCTGTATTTAAAGAAATTTTCTGAACACGTTGATCAAAATTTCTTTTAATAAATGAACTATAATCATTATATGATCTATTGCCAGGAAAAAGCATCAAAGTACATTTAATAGTTGATTGCCGGCTTCATGTAAATCCTTTCCAAAAGAAATTAATCCTTCTTCATGTCCCGCCATAACCAACATTTGTATTTCGGCAACTTTTGTTTCATCAAATAATCGCAGGATCTCTTTTGCCATGTCAGGAGTACCATATTCAATACTTTTATTAGTTGTAGGAATCTTATCTAATAATTTCTTCCACAAAAATAAATTGTGAATATGAATTACTGCATTTACATTTTTATTTCTTTCATAAATAATAGCATGAGACAATGACTCAGAAGAGGCTATGACCGGACCGACTGCAGTTAAACTGTTTTTCTCTAAATCGTAATCGACAACTTTAGTATAGTGTTCATTTGAAAGACTTTTATATTTACCTGTTCCGGATCCGGTTATAATAAATTGTTTTCCTTCGGCACGAACACTCATGTTTCCATATCCGATACCATCATCATACACACCTATAAAACCAAGACCATACATTTTATCACGCCACAAATTCAAGTCCGCTAATAATTCCGAACTCAAAGGAGCGTCTTTTATCCAAGAACAATTAAATTTTACAACTCCTGTTTCTTTCATTCTATAATTTTTCAGGAAATAGATCCAAAATAGACTTTTCTTTCGCTTCACAAATCCCTCGCTCCGTAATTAATCCGGTGATAAGGCGTGCAGGGGTAACATCAAAACCATAATTAATAGCCGGACTATCAAAAGGGGTAACTAAAATAGTTTTCAATTCTCCATCACACAATCCTTGCATATATTTTACCTCATCTGAATTTCTTTGTTCTATTTGAATATCTTTCATTCCGTCACGGATATTCCAATCGAAAGTTGAAGATGGCAATGCGACATAAAAAGGTATTTTATTATCTGACGCTGCTAAAGCTTTTAAATAAGTGCCAATTTTATTTGCTGCATCACCTGCTCTGGTCACTCTGTCGGCACCGGTAATTACCATATCAACAAACCCATGCTGCATTAAATGTCCGCCAGTATTATCAGCAATAACTGTATGTGGTATTCCTTGTTGTAACAACTCCCAAGCGGTTAAACTAGCACCCTGGTTGCGTGGCCGCGTTTCATCAACCCATACATGAACCTTGATCCCTCGCTTCTGAGCTTCATAAATAGGCGAAGTCGCAGATCCATGATCTACAAATGCCAACCAACCTGCATTGCAATGTGTTAAAATATTTACAACCGCCCCCTTCTTTGCTTTACTGATCGTATCTATAATATTCACGCCATGCTCACCAATGCTTTTGCAATGGTCAACATCTTCATCGGCAATAAGTAAGGCAGTAGCTTTTGCAATTGAAATTTTTTCGTCAGCTGATGTTCCTTTGGAAATTGCCAGCAATTGACGATCAACAGCCCATTCTAAATTAACGGCAGTGGGCCTCGTAGATTTTAAAACAATTGCACAACGAATTAGATTTTTTGTGAAATCCGGAGATCCTTTTGATTCGATTGCAGCAAGATACATTCCATAGGCAGCCACAGCTCCTATTAGTCCGGCTCCTCTAACATGCATATCGATTAATGCAGTAGCAACTTGATTTACAGAAGATAAATTTTCAATAATAAATTTATGAGGTAAAAAACGTTGATCAATAACACTAACTATGTTATTATCTTCATGATTCAACCAAATTGTTCTGTAATTTTCCCCTTCAACCTTCATGCTAAAATATTGATGAAATTATTTAGCAAATATCGCAATATTATGCGAATTCATAAACTTGAAAAAATATAACGCAAATGAACAATAATTGTATTTCAAAAATGCAATTTTACGATTTAATAACGCATATTTTCAGTTACTTTGTATTAAAATAGAATCAAACAATTAAAATTATATTTTATGAAAATTGTTAGTGCAGAAGAAGCTGTAAAAGTTATTAAATCAAATGATAATGTATACCTACATTCAGCTGTAGCAACTCCCGAGAGATTAGTAGATGCAATGGTTGCGCGTCACACAGAATTAGAAAATGTAAATTTATATCACATGCACATCGAGGGGAAAGCGGCGTTTACAAACCCTTTGTATCAAAAAAACTTTAAAGATCATGCATTATTTGTTAGTAATAATGTGCGAAAGGCAGTGCAAAGTGGTTTAGCTGATTATATCCCCATTTTTTATAGTGAGATTCCTAGAGTCTTTCGTAACGGTATAATCCCACTAGATGTTGCATTGATGCATCTATCACCTCCTGATAAACATGGGAATTGTTCTCTGGGAGTATCTGTAGAATGCAGCCTTGCAGCGATGCAATCAGCTAAAATAGTTATCGCCCAAATCAATCACAACATGCCTCGAACGCACGGTGACGGAGTTGTTCATATAAGTAAAATAGATTATGCTGTAGAAGTAAATGATCCCATTTATGAGGTTATTTATGGCGAACCAACCGAAATAGAAATGCAAATAGGTAAAAATGTGGCTTCTATAATTGAAGATGGAGCGACTTTACAAATGGGTGTTGGCGGCATTCCTAACTGTGTGTTAAGTTGTCTTACTAATCATAAAAACCTTGGAATACATACCGAAATGTTTTCGGATGGTTTAATGAAATTAACTCAAAAAGGAGTTATCACAGGAAAATTTAAAAAAAATCACAGAGGAAGAATCGTTTCCGGCTTAGTGATGGGTTCAAAAAAGTTATATGATTTTATCGATGATAATCAACAAATAGCCATGCTCGATATTGGCTATGTAAATGATACTGCTGTTATCAGACAAAATCCAAAAGTTACAGCCATTAATTCAGCAATAGAAGTAGATATGTTCGGACAAATTTGTGCGGATTCTATTGGTTTGTTGCAATATTCTGGCGTTGGCGGACAAATGGATTTTATGCGAGGCGCTATGCTATCGGAAGGCGGAAAACCAATCATCGCCTTGCCATCAGAAACGAATAAGGGCGAATCAAAAATTGTAAACTTCCTTAAACATGGCGCAGCAGTGGTTACAACTCGTGCTCATGCCAGGTATGTCGTTACCGAATATGGTATTGCTGATCTGTATGCCAAAAATTTGAAACAACGAGCGAAATTATTGATCGATATTGCTCACCCAATGCATAGAGAAAATTTGGAAATTGAGGCGTATAAAGTTTTAGGAAAAATATGACATCAATAACAACCAAGCGAAAATCCCCACAACTCCAAAGGAATAATTTCACAATTCTAGATTTTGTTATTTTATAAATAGAACAATTCTACAATATTTATTTTTGTTTCCAATACCACACTTCATCCTGCGATTCTGTGTCTATCTGATTCCAATATCTCGGGGTAACAAATTTTCCTGCTTCATTTTTTAATTGGCGGTTGTATACACCATTAACAGGATTAAAGGTCAGATCGGTAACACCAACAGTAAATGTTGTAGGAGCGGGAGGAGCTGTTTCAACAAGAACTTCGGCTGCATCTGCAGCTACTGGTTTAGCAGCAGTTTTTGGAGGAGGACTATTTACAACAACAACAGTTAAGCCATTGAATTGCAACAGTTTTTTTAAAAATTCAACACGTTCAGGACTGCAATTTTTTTCGATAATGGAGCATTTTATTTCCCCAAGTTCTTCAAATAAATAATTTGCATTTAATGACATTTGTTCTTTTTTATTTATTTTTTAATATCTTAAAAGGTAAGACTATTAATATAATCGTAAATACAACTTGCAAAACCGGTCAATACCACACCCGCCATACAAATGAGTAAACCTAATTTTGATGAAAAACTTGAGTCCAGCTTTGCAATTGGTGCATCATTCGGATCAACAAAGATTGCCTTTACAACACGTAAATAATAATACAACGAGACTACCATATTTAAGGAAGCGATGATCACCAAAATATTATTCCCATGGCTTGCCCCTGCTGTTACCAAAAACATTTTTCCGAAAAAGCCTGCTGTTGGAGGGATACCGGCCAATGAAAACAATGATATTGTAAGTATCCAACTGAGCATTTTATTGTTTTTATAAAAGCCCTTGTAATCACTTATGTTTTCTTTTTGAGCATAAGCAGAAACAATTCCAATCACACCAAATGCTCCAAGATTTGAGAAAACATAAACTAATAAAAAATAAATGGTGGCTGTAGATCCCATCTGATTACCGGCAGATAATCCTAATAAAATATAACCGGCTTGAGCAATTGAAGAAAATGCAAGAAAACGTTTAATATTATCCTGACGAATAGCAAAAAGATTTCCGACAGTAATTGTAAGAATAATACTCAAGAATAACATGTTGTACCACATGCCTTTGAAATTTAAAAACAAAGGACCTAACACGGAGATAAAAACAAAAACAATTGCCGCTTTAGAAATTACGGAAAGATAAGAGGTAACGGAAACAGGCGATCCTTCATACACATCCGCAGTCCATAAATGAAAAGGAACAGATGAAAGTTTAAATGCAAAGCCGACAAAAACAAAGATCAAAGATAATATTTGCAAATTTCCATTTGCGATCTGCGAAGATAAGTCTGCAAAATTCAATGTTCCGGTACTTCCGTATAGCAATGAAATACCAAACAACATGATGCATGATGAAAATGCCGACAATAAAATCATTTTCACGGCTGCTTCAGACGATTTTATTTTCTCAAGATCAAAGTTAGCAAGTGCGGCAAGTGGTATAGAAGCGAGTTCTAAACCAAGATAGAACATCAAGAAATTTCCACTGGAGATCATAAAGAACATTCCCAATAATGTGGTTAACAAAAGAATAAAAAATTCAGGAACATGTTTATGAGTTTTTAACCAATCAAACGCCTGAAGCGAAATGATAAGTGTACCTAAATTCAATATTGATTTTTCAAGGAAAATAATATTGTTTGTATGGAACATGCCATTGAACAGCATGCCATCACTATTCAAAATGAACCCTAAAGCAAAATTCAGAAGCAACAAGAAGTTAACAATATGAAGCCAGGTAGTGTTATCCTTAATGCCATCCCATACTTTAAGGATGAGTAAAATAAAGATGATGAGCGTTAAGCTCAATTCAGATTTCATTAATATAAAAAAGTCAGTGCTCATATCTTATTTACTTTACCACTCCTGCAATGTTATCCATAATTATTTGTGCATCGGGTGCAATTAAATTATACAACCAAAACGGAGCAATCCCAATTGCAAGAATTGCAACGATCAATAAAACAGAAGCGATTTTTTCGTTCCATGTTGCATCTTTCAAATGGTGATAATGTTCATTTACAATTGGTCCCATCACAGCCTTTCCTGCGGCTCTCAATATATACACAGCTGTTACAACGATTGATGCGGCAGCAAGAATTGTTGCAATGCGGTGAAATGCATCAGGTCGTTCCCAAGAACCGACAAACACTGTCATTTCAGCAACAAAACCACTTAATCCGGGTAAACCTAAAGAACATAAACCGGTGATAATATACACTGTTCCAATAAAAGGAAGTGTCTTTAATAATCCACCCAATTCATTTATTTGTCGTGTATGCGTGCGTTCATAAATCATTCCTATAGCACCGAAGAAAAGTGCAGTCATAACTCCATGAGATACCATTTGCATAACGGCACCTATGATCGCTGTTTTAGTTAGCATACCGATACCCAATAAAATAAATCCACAGTGACTAACAGATGAATAAGCATTCATATATTTCAGATCTTTTTGCATCAACGTAGCAAAAGCACCATAAATAATAGCAATGGTCGCCAACAATACAATCAGCCATGAATATTCCTTTGCAGCTTCAGGCATTAAATACATCGCCACGCGTAATGCTCCGTAACCTCCTAGCTTCATAGAAATTCCGGCAAGAAACATGGAAGCAGCTGTTGGCGCGGAAGAGTGACCATCAGGAACCCAGGTATGGAATGGAAATAATGCAGTGAACACACCAAAACCAACAAACAGGAACGGGAAAATATACATTTGTGTTTGAAGCGGAATATGTAAATGTGAAATTTGTATAAGATCCCAAGTATGTACTCCATTTCCAACATCTGTACTAAAATATGTACCTAATAAACCGATCAATACAAAAACAGAGCCTCCCATTAGCATTAAAGCAAGCTTCATTGCACTGTATTCTTTTTTACCGCTACCCCAAATTGCAATTAATAAGAATTTAGGAATAACTGCGATCTCCAGGAAGAAGAACATGGTGAAAAGATCCAAGGAAATAAAGAAGCCGTATGCACCAACACTTAATAATAAGAGTAAGAAGAAAAATTCTTTTGTCAGCGTTTCAACCCTCCATGAAATTAAAATTCCGGCAACAACTACACAAGCTGTAAGCATTATCATTACAATCGAAATACCATCGATGCCAATAAAATATTCAATATTTAAAGCTTTGAACCAGCTGTAACGCTGCTGAAAAAGCATTTGAGCAGAATTCCCAAATGCTCTTTCTGAAATATAAGCCGCCAAAGTTGCAGAAGCAAGTACAAGTTGTATTATTGATCCAATAAAAGATACCCACTTAACCTGTGCACTTTTGCTACAGGACAATACAGCAATTGCTGTAAGAAGTGGTACAATTATTAGCAGAGTTAAATTCGTCATTTTCTATTTACATTTCACTTTCGTTAATCTTCAGGATACCAAGAATAAGTGTTTTAAATTTTTTTGCAACAATAACACACTCATCCACTTTGTCAACTGTATGGCAATATTTTCCATCGCAAGCTTCCTGATTCAATTCCTTACAAAGAATATCACTAACATCAATTTTTGAGAATTGATTATTTATTTTTATACACTGATTTAACAGCTCTTTCAAATTATTGCTCTTAACCGATTCAACGTCATTACTCATCAAGAAAAGACGTAACATGGAAATTAATGACTGCCGCGCGCTATAGCAAACAGACATAGTTACAACATCTTCATGAGGACGATTCAATTCATATTCCGCAATATGCAGCTCAGTTAAAGCTTGTTTCAAGGCATTGCGAATTTCATTTGTTACCATGTGTCAAGTTTTTAAATCCACAAATAAATGAATAATAAAACAAATCCTAGTGTTCCTGCAAAAAAGTAAATAGCATAATCCTGAACTTTACCGGATTGAAATGATTTTACAGATTCAGAAACAAACTCCGTTACAGAAGCAATCAAATTCATAAAACCATCAAAGATATTTTTATCGATCCATGCAGCAGGTCTACCAATTAAATTGAAAATTATTTTTTTTGTGATGAACAAATAAATTTCATCAAAATAAAATTTTCTATAAGCCGCAGTATAAAAGCTTTTGAAACTATCAGCCATTTTTTGTGGCAAAAGACTTTCTTTTGCGTACATATACCAAGCTAAAAATATCGCTGCCGTAGCAAGCAATACAGGACCAATTGCAAAACCCAAATGAAATTCAGTTTCAAATCTCAATCCATCGGCAGTCACTAAATGACTGAAAGGAACAAATCCTGCAACTACTGAAAGTCCGGCCAGAATAATCAAAGGAAGAAGCATGGAACCCGGAGCTTCACCATGATGGTCATCGTGACTACCGTGAGTTTTGTATTCCTTATTCCAGAAAATACTGAAATATAATCTGAACATATAAAATGCTGTTAACCCTGCAGTCAATACGGCTGCACCAAAAATAATTTTGTTTGAATTCCAGCACGCCAATAATATTTCTTCTTTACTGAAGAAACCTGCAAATGGAGGAATTCCTGCGATCGCCAAACAAGCCAATAAAAATGTGATGTGTGTTATCGGCATTAATTTTCGCAAGCCACCCATGTCTTTCATTTCATTGCTATGCACATAATGTATTACTGCGCCAGCACCAAGGAATAACAAAGCTTTAAAAATAGAATGCGTGAATAAATGGAACATTGAGCCCATAAATCCTACTCCCTCTTCTCCATAAAAACCGGAGACACCCAAGGCAAACATCATAAATCCGATTTGCGACATTGTTGAATAAGCAAGAACACGTTTAATATCTGTTTGTGTACAAGCAATAATTGCAGCGAGAAGTGAAGAGAAAATTCCAATGTAAGCAACTACATCTAAAGCTCCCGGACAAGAATTCGAGAAGATCGGAAATAATCTGGCAACCAAATATACACCGGCAACAACCATGGTAGCAGCATGTATCAATGCTGAAACAGGTGTAGGACCTTCCATCGCATCGGGCAGCCAGATATGGAAAGGGAACATAGCTGATTTTCCTGCTCCACCGGCAAACACAAGCAATAAACCCCATGTCAATGCAGAGGCACCAAGGAAAGAAGATGAAACAATATTGCTCAAATAACTTCCTTCCGTTGTCAATCGTTGGATCAATGTTTGAAAATCCAATGTTCCTGAAAAATATGAAAGCACCAGGATACCAATTAAAAATCCAAGATCAGCAAAACGTGTGACAATAAATGCTTTTTTGGATGCCGCTACTGCAGATGGTTTTTCGTAATAAAAACCAATAAGAAGGAAAGATGAAACACCTACCAATTCCCAGAAAATATAGATCTGAAAAATATTTGTGGAAAGTACTAATCCCAACATAGAGAATGTAAATAAAGAAAGGAAAGCATAATATGTTGCATAGCGAGGTTCACCATGCATATAACCCATACTATATATATGAACCATAAGTGAAATGAAAGTAACGATCACGATCATCATCACAGAAATAGGATCCAATAAAATTCCCATATCGATGGCTACATTTGGCGAAAACTGCAACCAAACATATTTCATCGCGATTATTTTCTGATAAACACCATACACTTTACCAACTTCAAAGAAATACTGATATGCAACAAATGCAGACAAAACAAATGCAACCAATAGCGAAAGGGTACCAAGTATTCCTGAAAATTTCGGGAAATATCTACGTCCAAATAAACCAATGATCAAAAAGGTGATGATCGGTAAAAGTGGAATTAGCGCTATATAATTTGAATTCAACATATTTAAAATTTCATTATATCTGCATCGTCAACATCAATTGATTTCAAGCTGCGATACAGATGTATTATTATTGCAATTGCCACAGCAGCTTCTGCAGCAGCGATGGTAATAATGAATATGGTAAAAAATAATCCGTCAAGTTTATCTGCATATAAATATTTATTGAATGCAATAAAATTGATGTTAACACTGTTCAATATTAATTCAATAGCCATAAGCATGGTAATCAGGTTCTTCCGGGTAAGAAAACCATACACTCCAATAAAAAATAAAGCGGTGCTTATAAATAAAATATGTGTTAATCCTATCTCGTTCATTTTGGCCTCTCCTACATCCTCTCCAAAGGAGAGGACTTTTAAAAATTTATTTTAATCGAATTCAATCGTTTTTTTATAATTAGCCTTTAAGCCTCCCCTTTGGGGAGGTTGGTGGGGCCTTTAATTTTGATAGCAATTACAATACATCCGATAAGGGCTGCTAATAAAAGCATACTCACAACCTCAAAAGGTAATATATAACCATGTTCTGTTGTACTTAACATTTGCAATCCAATATTTTTCACACTTGGTGCAACAGGGTGATCCAAGGCGTAACCAACAGGAACAAAATTATGATCAGTAATAAATAAGTAGGTAAGTGCTGCTGCAAAAATTGTCGCAAGTCCAGAGAACAAGGTTCTCCATAGCACAGGTCTTTTCATCTCGTCACCGGAAGCATGTGTTAAGAAAATAGAGAAAATGATCAGCACAACAATTCCCCCAACGTAAACCACAATTTGAACTGCTGCAATAAATTCATAATTCAAATAAAAATACAATGCTGCAATTCCAAGTAATGAGAATAAAAGGTAAACAGCCGCACGGAATATTTTACGGGATGTAACCGCAAGAATTCCACCGCCTATTATTACAGCAGCGATAATATAAAATATGACAGATGATGCGCTCAATTTATTTTTTATTTATCAATTTTTATTTCTACTCTACTCCGTCTTTCAATCTCGAACCAGGTTTATTCAAAACCTTTTTCAAATATTTTTTCTCGTACTGACTATGCTCAAATTCATTGCCCATAAGAATTGCTGTAGTAGGACAAGCTTCTACGCACATTCCACACATCGTACACATATCTAAATGATAAACCCATGTATCAATACGTTTTTTCTTTTTACCATCCGGCTGAATCTCCTGTTTAGTGATGATCTTTATTGAGCCATTTGGACAAGACAATTCACATGATTGGCAACCTGTACATTGATGTTCATTTTTTTCGTCATGTGGCATGATCACCTCACCACGAAAACGTTCAGGCATCTTTAATGCAGCACGGTTATCCGGATATTCTTCTGTAATGATTTTATTATGATGGGTGAAATAATATCCCGTCAACTTCATCCCCGTTAATAAGGATTTTATTGAACTGAAAATTGACCCGAAATATTCTTTTAAAAACATCTTATTCTATAATAATATTTTAAAAACTACTTACAAATTCCACTGCCACCTCTTCAACTGAAGAATTAGAAATGCCAACCCATAATTGCCATCAACGTAACAAGCAATACATTCACCATACTTATCGGCAACAAATATTTCCACTCTAAATTTAATAATTGATCGATACGCAAACGTGGGAAAGTCCAACGGAACTGCATAATAATAAAAATGATAAATAATGTTTTACTAAAAAACCAAATAGATGATGGAATATAATCCATGATATGATTGAACCCTGTTAGGCCACCAATATGGAATGGCATCCATCCTCCAAGGAAAATTGTTGCTGCTACTGCTGATACAACAAATAAATTAATGTATTCCGCCATCAAGAACATTGCGAATTTCATACCTGCATATTCTGTATTGAAACCTCCGGTAAGCTCCTGATCTGCTTCGACCAAGTCGAATGGTGCACGATTGATCTCAGCTGTTGAAGCCACGACAAATATTACAAATGATATCAGAACAGGAATATGTCCTTTAAATATCCACCATCCGTTAGCCTGACTTTCAACAATATCATTCAAACTTAAACTTCCGGTTAGTACAACGATTGAAATAAGTGACAAGCCAATTGAAAGTTCATAACTAACAATTTGAGCACCACAACGCATTGCTCCAATCAATGAATATTTATTGCTGCTTGACCAACCTGCCATCAAAATCCCGATGACCGCCATAGATGAAACTGAAGAAATATAAAGCACACCAATGTTAATGTCCCATAGCTGAAACCCTTTAGCATAAGCTATTGGCGCTACTGCCAACAATGCGGTAGTAATAATAATTCCAGGAGCAAGATTAAATAAAAATTTATCTGCAGCATCCGGAGTAAAACCTTCTTTGAACAAAAGCTTTACTGTATCGGCTACAATTTGCAAAGTCCCTTTTGGTCCTACACGGTTCGGTCCTAAACGAAGCTCCATGAATGCTGCAACTTTACGTTCCATATATCCAAGGAAGAAAGCCAATAATATCAGGAACACCAACAAACAAACTCCAATAATAACCAGTTCGGTCACTGTCAAAAGCAGATCGTTTGTTATGACATTCTTTAGCCAATTATGCATGTGTGTTGCAAGTGACGAAAAGCTATATGATAATAGTGTCTTCAATTTTTATTTATATAAATTCTATTCCCTGTTTACTTTTTACTATTTCCTATTTTATCTGTCAATATCAGGAATGATCAAATCGATGGTAGCCATGATCGCTATCAGATCACCTATTTTATGTCCTTTTGAAATATGTGGTATAGCCATTAAGTTAGAAAAATTTGGTGAACGATATTTGCAACGATAGGGGGTTGAACCACCATCACTTACAATATAAACACCTAATTCACCACGGGCTGTTTCAACACGTTGATAAAATTCGCCTTTCGGTAATTTTATTACATTTTTTGTTTTAGCTACAATATCGCCTTCGGGAATATTGTCGATTAGTTGCTCTATAATATGCACCGATTGTAACATTTCAG
Organism: Bacteroidota bacterium; assembly: GCA_947476185.1. Lineage (GTDB taxonomy): Bacteria > Bacteroidota > Bacteroidia > 2-12-FULL-35-15 > 2-12-FULL-35-15 > 2-12-FULL-35-15. The sequence goes on along the minus strand of CANJPX010000006.1, from coordinate 37,904 downwards.
CCATACGCACCTCACATCTTGCCCAACTGTCGCCACCTGTTAAAATCACTTCATCAAATTGAATTTTTTCATACCCATCATAAGGATAATGTTTCCGGATGTCACAGCTTAATCCTGAAGCTCTTGCTACCGGACCGGTACAACCCAAGGCAATTGCATCTTCTCTTGTCAAAACTCCAACATCCTTCATACGATTTTGGAAAATAACATTGCCGATCAATATTTCATTATACTCGTGGTAATTATCTTTGAATTGTTTTAGCACTTCCTTAATACGTTTTTGAAAATCGGGTTGAAGGTCAGTAATAATTCCACCCGGAACCATGAAGTTTTGCGTAAGCCTTGCTCCGCAAGTTTCTTCCATAATGCTGTTGATCGCTTCACGTTCGCGGAATGCATAAAAGAAAGGTGTCACTCCACCAAGATCAAGACCGGCAGAAGCAAACCATAAAAGATGAGAACTAAGGCGTGATAACTCACATAAAATAATCCTGATAACTTGTGCTCGTGCAGGAACCTCCACTTGTAAAGCTTTTTCAACTACTAAAGCACATGCTTGATTATTCATGTGTGCCGACAAATAATCCATCCGGCTAGTTATATATCCAAATTGACGATAGGAAAAACTTTCGCTCATTTTTTCAATGGAACGATGGATGTAACCAAGATGCGGTTCCACTTTTTTAATTGTTTCACCATCAAGCCACACCTTCAAACGCAACACACCATGTGTTGACGGATGCTGAGGCCCTATGTTTATGACAAATTCGCCTTCTTCGTTGAAATGATCTTCTTCTCCTAGTAACATCTATAATTCTATCATGTGTTCGTCAACATAATTTTTTCGCAATGGATATCCAACCCAATCATCTTCTAAAAAGATTCTTCGCAAGTTTGGATGATTTAAAAAATTCACTCCAAAAAGATCGAATATTTCATCTTCATTCAATTCGGCAGTTTTCCAAATATCATACACAGATTCAATTTTCGGATTTATGGTATCAGTAATTTTTGCTTTTACAACAATTGTATGATTGTGGGTTTTCGAATTTAGAAAATATACCATCATCAAATGGTCTTTCCAATCCACACATGTTAAGCAAAAAAGATAATCAAAATAAAGTTCTTTTTTTGAACGAAGTTCTTTCATCACCGGAAGTAATGCTTCAGAAGGAATGAAAGCTGTCAAAAATTCTCCAGTTTCATCAAAAGTGACTGCTGGAAATATTTGTGCAAAGCTATTTTTTAGTTCTTCGTTGGTCATCTTTAATTTGTGTATTTCACACACTACTTTCAATTATTTTTTATCTACTTGTTTTCTGAAATAGGCATCATTCTTAATTTTTTCCTGTAACGCGATCATTGAATGTAAAAGAGCCTCCGGACGTGGAGGACAGCCGGGTACAAAAACATCAACAGGAATAATATGATCAATTCCTTTCACAACGGAATAAGTATTGTAAAAGAATGGACCACCTGATATGGTACATGCGCCCATTGCAATAACATATCTTGGTTCGGGCATTTGATCATATAATCGCTTAAGTACCGGTGCCATTTTCATTACAATGGTTCCTGAAACAATTATCAGATCTGCTTGACGCGGTGTAGCACGCATTACCTCAAATCCAAAACGAGACCAATCGTATTTAGCATTAACTGTATGCATCATTTCGATCGCACAACAACTAGTTCCAAATGCCAAAGGCCACATAGAATTAGAACGTGCCCAATTTATTACATCATCGAGTTTAGTGATCATAAATCCTCCATCAGGAGTTTCGTGAACTTGACCCGGAAATTCAAGCTTATCCTTTAAACCCATTTTAGCGCTCCCTTCTTCCAAGCATACAACAAGCCCATGAATAAAATAAACATGAACACTAATATTTCAACAAATGCAGGCATCCCAATTTCCTTAACTACAACAGCCCATGGATACATAAAAACAAGTTCCACATCGAACACAAGAAATACAAGTGCAAATAAATAATAACCAACATTAAATTGAATAAAAGATGTTCCCGAAGTAGGAATACCACACTCGTATGTTTCTCCTTTTTGGGGATTAGTAGAAGTTTTTGCTAGTGCCTTTGATAGGAGGATACCGCCCGCGGCAAAAGCAACTCCGCAAATAAGTAAAAGTATTAAAGAGGCTGAACCCATACAGTTTATTATTAGAGCCAAAAGTATCTACGGAGATGTAAATAAAATATGACTTCTATCATTGAATATAAAATTAAATTACTATTCCTTTACGACATAAAATTATAAAAAAAAATCACTATGGCAATTAAAATAACCGACGAATGTATAAATTGCGGAGCCTGCGAACCAGAATGCCCTAATGGCGCGATTTACGAAAATGGCGGAGAATGGAGATTCTCTGACAAAACTGAAATTACAGGTAGTTTTACCTCAAAAAGCGGAATAACTGCGGATGCAGACACTGAACACGCTGCAATATCTAATGATTTCTATTATATAGTACCGGATAAATGCACCGAATGTGTTGGATTTCATGATGAGCCGCAATGTGCCTCCGTTTGTCCTGTAGACTGCTGTGTACCAGACCCTGACAATGTGGAATCAAATGAGGATCTACTCGCTAAAAAAACTTCTTTGCATCCTTAAAAAAATTCATAACTAAATGAATACATTAAAAAGTATTCCGCCTCAAAAAACTACAGTTTTAGAGTCGGAGAGTGTTGTTGTACGTTTTTCCGGAGATTCAGGTGATGGCATGCAATTAACAGGAATGCAGTTTTCTGATACTGCGGCCTTTTTAGGAAATGATATCAGTACCTTCCCTGATTATCCTTCTGAAATACGTGCCCCGATAGGCACTGTTGCAGGGGTTTCCGGATTCCAGGTTCATTTTGGAAGCAAAGAAATATTTACTTCCGGAGACGAATATGATGTTCTTGTAGCCATGAATGCTGCAGCTTTGAAGGTAGATCTTCCACGTTTAAAAAAGGGAGGCTTCATCATTGCAAATACTGCAGGATTTGACAAAAAAAATCTTGGTTTAGCACAATATCATGATGGAATTAATCCGCTGGAAGATGACACGTTAAGCAATTACACTGTTTTACAAGTTGATGTAACGAGACTTACAAAAGAAGCTCTTGCAGATTCCGGATTGGGTACAAAAGATATTGAACGCTCTAAAAACATGTTTGTTCTTGGTGTTCTATTCTGGATGTTTGATAAACCATTGGATCATACGCTGAAATTTATCGAAGAAAAATTCGTCAAAAAACCTGAAGTCGCACTTGCAAATGAAAAAACATTAAGAGCAGGTTGGATCTACGGCGAAAACACTGAAATTTTCAATACACAATTTAAAGTTAGTGCGGCGAAACTGCCGGCGGGAGAATATAGAAGTATAACAGGAAATCATGCTACAGCCATTGGATTAATTGCTGCTGCAGAAAAATCCGGATTACCATTATTTTTAGGTTCCTACCCTATCACTCCTGCAACTGATATTTTGCACGAGCTTTCAAAATACAAGGCAAACGGCGTAAAAACCTTACAGGCAGAAGATGAGATCGCAGGGATCTGTTCCGCTATCGGAGCGTCATATGCAGGAAATCTTGCTGTAACAACCACATCCGGTCCCGGAATGGCTTTAAAAACTGAAGCTCTTGGTTTGGCTACAATGTTGGAAATTCCATTAGTTGTAGTAAATGTTCAACGAGGCGGTCCCAGCACAGGATTACCAACAAAAACAGAACAATCCGATCTGCTAATGGCTTTACATGGACGGCATGGTGAAGCTCCTATTCCTGTGATCGCTGCATCCTCTCCATCAGACTGTTTCGAAATGGCTTATGAAGCATGCAGAATTTCGGTTGAACACATGACTCCGGTGATCTTATTGACAGATGGTTATATTGCAAATGGCTCAGAGCCATGGCTATTTCCAACAGAAGATAAACTTGCAAAAATATCAGTAAAGTTTCTTGATAAAGTAAATTCAGATAATGATGTTCTTTTACCTTATAAAAGAAATGAGCTTTTGGTTCGTCCTTGGATCAAGCCAGGAACAAAAGGTTTAGAGCATCGTATCGGAGGATTGGAAAAACAAAATGAAACAGGAAATGTTTCATATGATCCAAAGAATCATGAAACAATGACAAAATTAAGAGCTGCAAAAATTGAAAAAATTGCAGATCATATTCCACTGGCAAAACCGGATAGCGGTAAAGAAAAGGCAAAAGTCCTCGTTCTAGGTTGGGGCTCAACAGCAGGGTCAATTAAAACGGCCGTTCGTGAATTAATTGCAGACGGGAACGATGTTGCACACATTCATTTGAAATACATCAATCCATTTCCGAAAAATTTGGGTGACCTATTAAAAGGATATGAAAAAGTTTTGATCCCTGAAATGAATTGCGGACAACTATTGCAATTAATCAGAGCAAAATATTTAGTACCTGCGATTGGATTTTCAAAAGTTCAGGGACTGCCGTTTACAACGCCCGAATTAAAAGCAAAAATTAAAGAACTATTATAGGTTGCGATTAACAATCAGTAGCCATAAAAATAAATATAATGGAAACAGCAGAAATTAAATTAACCTCCAAAGACTACGCTTCCGAAATGGAAGTAAAATGGTGCCCGGGATGTGGAGACTATTCTATTTTAAAGCAAGTTCAAACGGTATTTCCTGATCTTGGTATTCCGAAAGAAAATTTTGCGTTTATTTCAGGTATCGGATGTTCATCACGGTTCACTTATTATATGGATACTTATGGAATGCATAGCATCCATGGAAGAGCGGCAGCAATTGCCTCTGGCGTAAAAGCTGCAAATCCAGCTCTAAGTGTTTGGATCGTTTCCGGTGATGGCGATGCGCTTTCAATCGGAGGGAACCATTTCATCCACTTGATGCGAAAAAATTTCGATGTAAATTATTTAGTTTTTAATAATCAGATCTATAGCTTAACAAAAGGACAATATTCCCCAACTTCTGAAAGAGGAAAAGTTACAAAATCCAGCCCTTATGGTTCCATCGAAGAACCATTTAATCCTTCTGAATTAGCATTGGGAGCAAAAGCTAGTTTTGTAGCTCGCACACTTGACCGTGATCCTAAACACATGCAAGCCGTTTTAAAACGTGCTCATGCTCACAAAGGAACTTCGTTTGTTGAAGTGTATCAGAACTGTCCGGTATTTAACGATACTGCATTTTTTGCATTTTCCGATAAGGAAACAAAAAAAGAAGAAGCTATTTTATTGGAACATAATAAGCCTTTGGTTTTTGGAAGTAATGATGAAAAAGGGATCAAGTTTGAAGGAATCACTCCTATCATTGTGAATATCAGCGAAAGCAAAATTTCACCAAATGATCTTTGGATACACGATGAGAAGGATAAAACGAAAGCTAATATTCTTTCACGTTTCTTCGATACTACTTTCAATGACGTTCATTTTCCGCGTCCTTTTGGAATTATTTACGCAAATGAACGTCCTGTATACGATGAAAATTTAGTAGCCCAGATTGATACTGTAACTGCTAAAAAAGGCAAAATATCATTAAATAAAATTTTATCAGGTGAGAAAACCTGGACAATAAACTAAAACGAAAATGAACGACCCGATTAAATTACTTTTTGATGAACATGATATAATAACTGATGCAACGAATACAGCATTAGAGTTAAGAAAAATAATTGATAAGCCTGAAGTTTATTCAGAGCAAGTATTTCAACTTATTTCTTTTTTCAGAGAATATGCAGATAAGTATCATCACCATAAAGAAGAAGAAGTATTGTTCCCTGAAATGGTAAAAGCGAATGAATTGCTTGAGTCCGGTGTTGTTCAGGAAATGTTTGAGAATCATGAAGATTTCAGAGAACTTATTCGTGAAATTGAACAACTTACAAAAGATAATAGTTTATCAAATGCGCAAGATAAATTAGAGTTTTATGTTAACGCATTGATTGACCATATCGCTGTAGAAAATGAAGAGGTATTTGAGATTGCAAGAACTCAATTCAGTGAAGATGAATTAGAAAAGATCTATTTCAGATTTTTAGATATTGATTTGGAGCTTGGAGAAAAAAACAAAGTTGCTCTTAAAGAACGGTTAGCTAAAATTAAAAGCACACTAACTGCTTAAGGATACCAGGGCTATTATACGTCCGTCTACTCATTGATAAAACACTTTTATTTTAAAGAAATAAAAGAACAAAAAAAACAAATGGAATCAACACGCTATAAATTAAATAGTCCTTTCTCCTTCCATGAGTTCCAATCAAAAGTAGCAATGCTTGCCGAATCCGGAAGAAGTTCCGGAGAGGAGAGTGCAGAGAGAATTGAAGCGACAAAGATCAATGCTCAAAGAATAAAAAGAATTTACAAAACATTTTCTTATAGCGAAAACACCAAAAACATTTTGGCAAATGTGACAGCTAAATGGGATTGGATCTTACTCATGGAGTCGTGGTGCGGAGATGGTGCACAAAACGGTCCAATAATCGCTAAAATCGCAGAGTTAAATCCGCTTATCAATTTAAAGATTATTCTTCGTGATGAAAACGAAGAAATAATGAATCTGCATTTGACAAATGGAACTAAGTCAATACCAAAATTAATTTGTATCGATTCCAATTCAAAAGAAATAATCGGAGAATGGGGACCGAGACCAATTGTAATACAAAAAATGGTTAAAGAATATAAAGCGAACAACCCTGCAGTTCCCCACGATGAATTTGTGAAAAATCTACACCTCTGGTATTCCCAAGACAAAGGATTATCAATCGAGGCTGAATTTGTCGACTTAATAGAGAAATGGAATAATTAAGAAAACCATTTCATTTAAAATTTTCAATTACAATTTCCAAATTGCTTTAAAATTGCTCCTTCCATTTATCTCCGGAATTCTGATGTATTTTATTAAATTTACCTTGAATAAAATTCGTCATTAACAAATGAATAAATTATATATCAGAACAGCATATATTTATCTAATTATTCTTGCTATTCTGGGAGTTATATTACGATCCTTCGCCCTTATAGACATTCATCTGAATTTCAAGTTTATTTTGCATACGCACTCTCATATCGCATTTCTCGGATGGGTGTATTCTGCACTTTTTGCAATTTATATTGATCTCTTCTCCACAGGAAGTCTCGAATCATCAAAAAAATACAGAATACAATTCATTTCAATTCAGATAGTAAATTTAGGCATGCTGATATCTTTTCCCATACAGGGTTATGCTTTATTCTCAATAATCTTTTCTACACTTCATATAATAATATATTATTGGTTTGCCCGCACAATATACTTGGATATTAAGGGCAACTCAACTATCCATACACTTACAAAAAAGTTTGCCAATGCTTCCCTTCTATTTTTGATTGTTTCATCAGTAGGCCCTTTTGTCTTACCTGTAATGATAAAGTTATACGGAACCGGATCAAATCAATATTTTAATACGATCTATTATTACCTGCACTTTCAATACAATGGGTGGTTCACATTTTCGATACTTGCTTTTGTATTGAGATCAATGGAATTAAAAGGAATAATATTCGATACATGTATTTTAAAAAAGGTATTTGCAACACTTTTTTATTCAACATTCCTGATATTATTTTTATCCTTTTTATGGACAAAGCCTTCAGGAGTATTATATGCAGCGGCAGGAATTGGAAGCTGTATGCAAGTGATCTTTCTTTTTTTTCTATATAAATTATTTTCTACACTAATTAATGCTAAGAGTTATAAAACAAAACCCATCAGTAAAAATATTTTAAAGATCATTATCGTTTGTTTGATTTCAAAAATCCTGTTTCAATGTATCGGATCGATTCCATACTTCGCGAATCTATCCTATGAAATAAGAAATTTCATGATTGGCTATTTACATTTATTTCTGATAGGTGTAATAACTTTGTCAATCGTTTTTATTTGCATTGAAAACGATTATTTTAATAGCTCAAAACGATTCAGAATAGTTATTTATTTATTTCTTATCGGCTTTCTTGCAAGCGAGTTTTTAATTTTTTCACAAGGCATCGCCATTTGGATGAGCAAGAATGGAATACCATCCTATAACACAAGTCTAATCGCATTTAGCCTTCTGATGATGCTAGTCAGCTCTTTACTTTATTCAAAATTAAAATAAAGCGACTTCTAACTTTTTCTTTTTACAATAAATTTTTCTGTATGAAATTCATTTTCATTCTTAACAGTTAGAAAATAAATACCATTTGCAAAAGTGCCGCTATTGATCTTTAATTTATTTCCTGTGAATTTTTCAGCAAAAATCAAAACACCTAAAGGATTAACTATTTCAACCGTAAGTTCCTTATTACTGCTTGAAATCACATCGATAAATAATTCTTCTCCGCAAGGATTAGGATACATATGAATAATACTCTTATCATCAAATGAAACGATTCCTGTACTAATAAAATTGATCACGTTAGAAGTGTCGGAACTGCATCCATTCAGATCGGTAACAATTACAAAATATCCATCATCAACTGTAGGAGTATAACTTATTCCATTAGCACCAACGATCAGCCCCGAGCTGCTGTACCATTGATTTCCGGTCAAAGCATCTGAATTTAAACCTGTTCCTGCCAAAGTAATTACTGGCGTTGTAGGCAAAGGATGAACAATTAAATTAATTACATTGGATGCTGCAGGATTATTTATTGCGCATACATTTGATGAATTCACAGTACATGTAATTACATCTCCATTATTTAAAGAGGTGGAAGAAAAAGTGCTACTGTTTGGTCCGGCATTTATTCCATTTACTTGCCATTGATAAAAAGGAGTTCCTCCTCCATTTGTAATTGCAGCATTAAACAATGCAACATCACCAGCACATATTTCAAAATCCGGTGAAGAAATAACATTGCTCACAGGATCCGTTGGATTAATAATTGCTGAAACGATTACTCTGTTGCTGATACAAGATTGAGCAATCTCCCAATCATAAAAATAATAATAATATGCAAGATTAGCAGCACTGTTCCCTGTGATTGAAACAACCCCACTCAAGTTATAAGGATATGCTCCACCGACAGAATTTCTATATAAATTATTTGCTCCAGCTACTCCAAGTTGCAGATCTGTTCCAACAGGAACATTAAAATTCAACGTAATACGTGATGATCCAGCAGGAATATTTATTATCGTCGATTGCAATACTGTACCTGCACTATTTCTCAGTTGAATAGTTCTATTTGCAGTAGTACTTGCATTCACCCAAACTGAAATTAATTTAAATGCACTACTCGAAGTAAATTTCAAATAATGGTAGGTTGCCCCGGTAAAGTAGCCACCAGCACCGATTGCATTGTTTAAAGGTCCGACATATTGCGAGGCACCTGCAACTGAATTCTCTACATAATAATTAGTTGTAGTGGATAATACAGGAGTAGTATATGAAGTGCCTGTATTGATAACACTTCCACCGGAAGGAACAGAATACCAATTTAAAACACCGCTTCCGGTAGCACCTAAAGTAAGTGAAGCCGGACCGCATACTAAAGAAGAATCGCCAGCAACCAAAGGTAGATCCGGAACATTGATGACGACATAATTAATTTTATAAATAGAATCTCCTCCGGCACAATTTGTTACAACCAAACTTACACTGTAAGTACCATTTGCTGTATAGACATGTGTAGGATTCTGAATTGATGATGTACCACCATCTCCGAACCTCCATGACCATGTACTTGCACTACCGCTAAGATCATTAAAATCAACAACTCCGCTGCAGTGATCAAAAGAATTGATACTCACATTTGCAACCGGTGCCAACGGACTCAAGTTTACATTTACGACTGTTGCCGCACCAAGGGTAACATTAATACCACTTATTGTTTGTGATACATATCCGGGAGCAGAAAATGTAACACTGTAAGTTCCTTGATAAATGGGACGATGATAATTCCCGACAGGAAGAGAAGTATAAACATGAGAGCTATCAAAATCGTGTCCTGAAATAAATATTTTTGCTTTTACCGGCTGATTGGTACAGGCATCCTTAACAATTCCACGAATCCCATGCAAGGATTCTTCCATATAATTCAAATAGGATTTATAATTTTCATTCCAATTATTCGTAAAATTAGAAGCTAGTATCAATTTCGTATTCGATGTTTCAACTGTAAATTCCCGACAATGTTTATAATAGTTCATGTAATCTTGTCTGCCGCCAGTTACCTGATACCAGGCAAATCCATTTGTATATCCTGTTGGAGTAACACTTGTAAAATAACCTGCAGGACTATTTGCAAATACAGTATCTGCATATTTTTTTGATTCGCGTTTCCACCAATTATCATCAGCATGTAATGTAGACCAGGTATCCCATGGATAATTAACTACTTCAGCACCTCCATGAAAATTTGCTGCCATTACAAAATCCATTGAATCAGCAAAGGCCATAAAAAACTGTGTTTCAGGCTGCCAGGCATTTCCATCAGGATGTTGGCCTGCTTGCGGATCGGGATAATTTCTATTCAGATCAATTGCATTTCCATTATATCTTGTAGCACCTGAAACGGATGCATCACCTCCGGCATAGGTGCCATCAGGATTAGCTAAAGGACAGATCCATATCTCAATACTATTTACAAGGGAAGTAATACGTGCATTGGTACCATAGTTTGAAAGTAAATAATCAATATAATTAAGCATTCCTATATAGCCAGAAGTTTCATCACCATGCATTGTTGAAGTATATAAAAATTGAGGTTCATCCTCTCTGACATTAATATTATCAGTGATCTTTAAAATCAATAACTTATGACCACTTGGTAATGTTCCAATGTTTACCAATTTACAAATAGTAGGATGATCAATTGCAAACTGACTCATCATTGCCTCATAAGAAGAATAGGTAGGATATGCTGATAACGTTTTTAATTGCTTAACAGATGAAACTCTTTTTGTTTTATGTTTTTCAAGACTACCAGGATTTGGCAAAATCGTATATGTATAATTCAAAACCAGAAATTTTCTGAATTCTTGTTTATTAGCATAGGCCCATACTTTCCCATCTTTAACATTATCGATAGAAATAATTGTAGTAAGAACAGATGTTTCAGATTTATCAGCAATTTGAAAGGTGAAATAAACTTCCTTCTTATTTTTGAAAAGTTTGTCCACAGTTTTTTCTTGCGACTTTGTTAATGTCTGAGAAAAAGAGAAAATAGTTAAAAAACAGAAAAGTGAAAGAAAGAAATTTTTCATGATATTAAAATTAAAGGGTATAAAGAACTAGAGAGTATTCAAAAAAATGTAACATTAATGACTAAACCTAATAACAATAAACTTAACATCCAAGAAATTTTGAATATTTTTTTTATAAAAATAATATTGTAAAACAGCCCCCAGCTTATAGCAAAACAGCCAATTAATATGACATACATCATATTATTGTATTTTTCTTCCATCTATCTTTGACATCGATAATTGAACTTATAATTCCAAATCGGACTTTCATATCCAATTAAAAACAAATAAACTATATTAAAGATGGAAACATTAGAAATCTTAAACGTAACGCTCATCGAGCCACGATTAAAACATCCAACAATTTTTGAAAAATTTGATGCGTTACAGGCCGGAGATGGCTTTATTATACACAACGATCATGATCCAAAACCACTTTACTATCAATTGCTAGGAGAACGTGGGAATATCTTCACATGGGAATATCTTGAAGAAGGACCAGAGTTCTGGAAAGTTAAAATTGCAAAATTACAAGCCGGAAAAAAAGAATCAACCATCGGAGAGTTAGTGACCGGTGATTTCAGAAAAGCGGAAATTTTCAAAAAATACGGTTTGGATTTTTGTTGCGGAGGAAAAAAAACACTCACACAAGCCTGTAAATCAAAAGGATTGGATGTTGTTCAAATAGAAAAAGAATTAAAAGAAGTAGATACACTAGTAGCAAATCCATCACAAGATTACAATAGCTGGGACATTGGTTTTTTAACGGATTATATTCTTAATACACATCACAAATATGTAAAACAATCAATTCCTGTTATTTACGAATACACGCAAAAAGTTGCTAAAGTTCACGGAGAAAGACATCCTGAAGCAATTGCAATTGCCGAAATATTTTTAACAGTTTCTGACGAGTTAAACCGACATATGTGCAAAGAAGAAGATATTTTATTTCCATATATTAAACATTTGGCAACAGCACAAAGCAACAAAATGAAAATAGAGCCATCTCCATTTGGAACTGTAGAAAATCCAATAAACTTGATGGAACAAGAACATGACATTGTAGGAAGAATGTTGGAAGAAATAAAAGGATTGGCAAATAATTATACTCCTCCAGCAGACGCATGTACAACTTTCAGGCTTTCTTACGCGAAACTTAAAGAATTTGAGGATGATCTACATCAACACATTCACCTAGAAAACAACATTTTGTTCCCAAAAGCAATTAAATTCGAACAAGAATTAATATAAATAATAAAAACAGCCCTTCATTGGGCTGTTTTTAAATGGAAACAATACTAATGATCAATTCAAAAACAAAAGTTTCAGAAATAATAAAACAAAATAACAAATCTATTGATGCGTTAGCCTCCATTAACGCCCATTTTACGAAGCTTAAAAATCCATTTTTAAGAAAGATATTAGCAAGCAGGGTTACACTTGAAGATGCCGCAAAGATAGGTAATGTAGAAATAAAAATAATTTTTGATAAACTGAAAGAAATTGGATTTGAAATTGAATACAAAAAAAACGATACTACCATGGAAGAAAAAAATAAAGGAATGACACCATCTATTTCATATCTAGACCTGAAAAACATTGTCGAGTTGGATGTACGAGAAAGCATCTCAAGGGGGGGGGACCCGTTCAACCTAATCATGGAAAAATTGAAGATCTTGCCCACTGAAAAAATTCTAAAAATAATAAATACATTTGAGCCAAGCCCTTTGATACATATCCTGCAAAAGAAGGGATATACTTATTATACAAGAAAAGAAGAATCGGGTTTAGTATTGACCTATTTTAAAAACACTACTGAAAAACAGAATTATTTAAGTTCAGAAATTATTCAAACTGAAAAATGTGGATCATTTGAAAATGTGTTGGAAGCGTACAAGGGAAGAACCGAACAAATAGATGTGCGAACAATGGAAATGCCCGCTCCAATGGTTTCCATTTTAAAAAAACTTGAAACATTAAAAGAAGACAATGCTCTATTGGTTCATCATAAGAAAATCCCGCAATTTTTATTTCCGGAACTTCAAGAAAATAATTTTTCATGGGAAACAAAAATCATAGATGATGAAAATGTCAAATTAATAATTTTCAGAAAATAATGTTGAATACCAATGTAAATAGTAAATCAACATATTCAATTATCACTATACATTATGCAACCGGAGCTATTTCGTTTTTAATTGCAAGTATTATGATCTGCTTGTCGCTGAATGCCTTTTCCGAACACCACTTTAATCCGAAATTATTAACCATAACACATATTATTACAATCGGCTGGGCCACACTAATAATAATGGGAGCCTTATATCAATTATTACCGACCATAACAAACAACAAACTATATAGTAATAAACTTGCAGCAATAACTTATATTTTAATGGTTACAGGACTGATTATTTTATCTTATTCTTTTTGGACTCTTTCTGTTGAAAAAGTAATTCAAATTGCGACATCAATATTATTAATAGGAATACTACTTTTTTTATTAAACATTTATAAAACTGCTGACAAGAAAACGAGTTCAACAGAATTTAATTTTATAATAACTGCGGTATTGTGGCTCACTGTAACGGGAATAATCGGGATGCTGATGGCATATAATTTTGAATACAATTTCTTTTCCGTTGATCATCTAAATTACTTAACAATACATGCTCATATTGGAATTCTAGGATGGTTCATATTGTTGATCATTGGTATCGCCTCAAAATTATTGCCGATGTTTTTATTATCAGAGAACAATAAAGTTGAACTTTTAAAATATAGCTACTACCTCATAAACACCGGGCTTATACTTATATTAGTTGACGGTTATTTCTTTAATGAAACTAAAAGAATAATATTTTATATACTTCCAATAATAGTGGGCATAGGTTTATTCCTAATCTTCATTAAAAATGTCTATAAAAACAGGGTAAGAAAAAAACTAGATATACCAATGAAAAAAAGTATTATTTCATTTATTATCCTGATCATTTCAATTTTTTTATATATAACAGCCAATTTTGTTGAAGACAAAGAAATAAAACAAAAGATCGTAAATGCAACTGGGTTCAGCTTTTTATTAGGATTTATTACAATGTTAATATTAGGCCAAACCTTTAAAACTTTACCTTTTATTATCTGGCTCAATATTTACAAAGATTCTAAGGAAAGAAAGAAACTTCCAAAAGATCTTTATTCAGAAACTATTTTAAAATTTCAACTGCCTCTATATTTAATGTCCTATACATTTTTTATTGCCGGCATCCTCTCCTCCATTATGTTCTTATTGTATATTGGAGGAGCTTTACTTTTTTTATGTGCTTTACTCTACAATTTCAATGTTTTTAAAATTATTTTAACAAAATAAAGATGGAATTAATATCTGAAGAAAATAAAATAGAACTAAACATCTTCAATTTATTGAAGGAGGTTATCGACCCTGAATTGGCTATTAATATAATAGACATGGGTTTAGTTTACGACATTTCATTTACAGTTGAAAATGGAATTGTAGTTAACCTTACACTTTCAAGTGAAGGATGTCCAATGGGCGATGTGATTTTAGAAGATGTCAAAAATGTAATAAAAGAAAATTACCCGGAAACAAAGCAAAAAGTAAATCTTGTTTGGGAACCTAAGTGGAATTCAACATTTATTACACCATCAGGCCGAAAAACCTTAAATATGGATTAACATGTTATCAAAATCGTGCGAATACGCAATAAGAGCTGTCTTATATCTGTCGATCAATTCGACTGAAGACAATAAAATTAGCATCAAAACAATTGCCGCTGAACTAAAAATTCCAGCATCCTTTTTAAGTAAAATTTTACAGAAACTAGTAAAATATAAACTTATATTTTCGTCAAAAGGAAATACAGGAGGATTTTATGTGGATGAGCAAATAAACAGACAGCCAATAATTGCTATTGTTGAAATAATTGACGGATTAAAATCTTTTCAAAAATGTAGCATGGGGCTAAAACAATGTTCACATAAAAAACCATGTGCTCTACATAACAGCTTCCAAAAAAGCAGAAATGAAATGCTGAACACATTAAAAAAAACAAGTATAATGGAAATGTCTTTTAATGTTACCAGTGGTTTTGCTAGTATATAGAATTAGTAAAATTGAAATTTAAAATAAGAATAGATCAAACCAAATGAGGTAAAGAAATATTTTTAAGTTCATTTTCAAATATTTTCAGATCATTTCGTAGTTCACTGAATGCTGCTTGGAAATTAGGACTAATATCAGTGAACATCGCACGGTAATAAGTGATCCCTTCTAATAAATTATCTTTAAAAGAGTTATAATATTTAACCTTTTTCTCATTTATTTCTCCCAAACTTCTTTGGATATCATTTTTAAGATAGTCGATATAAAGCTTTAATTCATTCACGAAAACATTCGGACGTTTTAAAGAATTTAAAATATTATTTCTGCCATAAATATGACCCACCATTTCCTCTAAAGAAAAAATTCCGGTAAAATAAGCCAAATTTGGTCCTGGACAAATAGCAACTGCATCCAATTTATGCGATAGCTCGATGTCATTTTTCAGCAAAACAGAGCTCCCTAACCCTTCGCATAAACAATCCTTTTCAACAACCTCGTTATATTTGATCTCAAAAATTTCCGGATCAAGATCCATCCCTTGTAATTCTTTTATTTTTAAATTCTGATACTCACGTGATGAAGAGCAGATAGGCATTTCAGTGAATTCCGTATTAAACGAAAGGTATTTCTTAAAACAAGGACTTCCAGGTCTGTTCTTTGAAATTCTTACTTTTCTTTGTTCTTCAGAAGTACTAATTCTAAGGTTATTAAAAGGAATTCCTAATGGCGAAGCATAACTAAGATAATAGTCGCTTTTCTTAGCATGAACCAATTTGTCTAACGTTTCTTCATCCACATTCGTAGCTTCCGGAACTAATAAAAAAGGACTTCCCCAGCCGGTACCACTAACCTGATAATATTCCTGAAAAAACATATCTTCTTCATGGGTTCCAATTCCACCTTGAACAGTGATTTTAATATTTGGATCAAATTTTTCAACAGGAAGATTTTTATTCTCTAAAGCCGTTTTGCACAATCCAAATAATTCAATTCGTAGCTCGGCAATTTTATCCTTGAATTCCTGTAAAATTGGTCCAAGTAAAAGACCTTCTGTCGCAAAAGCATGACCACCACAGTTTAATCCAGATTCTATTCTGAATTCAGAAACCCATAATCCTTTTTTTGCAAAGATTTTACCCTGAATAAGTGCAGAGCGGAAATCACTCACTTTCAAAATAATTTCTTTCTTAATTTTTCCAAAAGCGTCAGGAAAAAAATCATTAAAAGTTTCACAATATGAAAATAGCCGAGGATTTAAACCTGCTGAAAAAACAACACCTGAAGACAAAGTACTCAATGCATAACCTCTCAATGCAGCTAATGCATCATTGTATTCAATTGGCAACAAAGAACCATCGGACGCATAGTTTGCTCTATCACATTTGGTCATAATATTAATATCAATTGAACCAGCCTGTATGTATTCACGTAACTGATCCTGTAATTGAACTTTCTTTTCGCCAACTGATTCAAGCATCATATTATATTGTTCTTTCAGAACGGAAGAGTTTGGTAACAATTCAAAATATTTTACAATATCAGAACCCTCAGAAAAGTCTTGTGATCTCAATTCCTGAACTTGTTTTTTCAATAAGATATCCATCAAATTAAGATATCCTTTAATCCTTTTTGCTCTGTGGTCTACATCGCTTTCTAATATCGGAGTAAATGGAATATTTTCCTTTACAGAATAAAACTCTCTCATTTTCTCAACAAGTTGGTCTTCAATAATAGAAATGACACTTGAAATTCCAAATTTCCCAACTTTCAGCGGGGTATCAATCGTGTATCCTAAACCCATTACTGGGATATGAAATGTATGTGGTTGCAAGTCGCTCATCTACGGTCTATATTTAGTAGGCTAAATTCAATAAAAAAGACGCATAAAACTATGACTTGTGTCATAATACAAAGCAATATTTTGCAACATTCCAAGTTCAGAAAGACACAAAAAGCATACTAGTATAAATTCTAGTAAAAATCAGATTAATAAATCTGAAGAAATAACGAGTATTTTCTATAGAAATTCATTTCTATATGCATGCAAAAGAGAATAAATAAATAAATAAGAAAAGTCTATAAAGTTTTTAAAAATCTTTCCATCCAAATGAATTTGAGCTGAAATTATTACTCATTATAATTGCTTTAAAAATAGCAGAAAGTAGGAAATAAAATGAAAAAACATTTTTCATTTGAAGCTATTTTGAAAAATCCACGAATATGAATTTTAGTCCTGCAGAAAGGAGTACCAAAAATAAACAAGCAATAATTATTTTATTATTAAACTTTATAGTTCCAAGATAAGATCCCAGAAAACCACCAATAGTAACAGCAATTACCCAATAAAAAACAGACTGATCAAGCTGTTTCAATGCAGTAACATGACCTAATAAACCGGAAATTGAATTACAGAGAATGAATAAAGCAGCGATTCCTGAAGCATTTTTTACATTGGTCCAGTTGGACATTATTAATATCGGTGAAAGAAAAATACCTCCACCAACACCAATAAGCCCAGAAACTAGTCCGATCACAGAGCCAAAGACAAGTCCAAATGCCAAAGGCATCGGTTTGATCGGAGATTTGGATGGTTTTATGAAGCCTTTGAATAAAAGAAAAAAGGAAGAAATTACAAGAAAAAGACCTGCAATTAACTTAAAGTATTTCGGACTAATGGAAATATAACCTCCCACAAATGCCATTGGCAAAGAGGTTGCAATGAAAGATAAAAAGATCTTTTTATCAAAATAGTTCGCTTTAATAAATTGCACTGAAGCAATAAAAGAGACAATAATATTTAAAATAAGTGAAGTTGGTTTGATGGTATCAGGAGCAAATGATAACAATGCCATTACAGCCAAATAACCGGAGGCTCCAGCATGTCCTACAGAGGAATAAAGTGTTGCAATTATCAGGAAAACAAAAAATATTAAAATAAAATTATCGACAGCCATATTATGATTTCCCTTAAAAAAAATTAAAATAAAAACATTTGCAATTCCCTTACATTTATGATTCAAAAAACAAAGATAGTTTGTAATAGTTCAACAAATTAATATTGAATATATTCTCCAATTTATAGTCAGAACCACGTTTTCAGAAATCAAAAATCATCTTACAAAAATATAATCATTGCCAAAAATAGAAATGCATACTGATACAAAGAAAAATAGTGGCCGCAACCCAGCCTATGATGTAAATCATAAAGAAAATCCATTCAATGATTAAAAAACTAGATATAATTGTATTGAAAAGAGTTCCCTGTCAAAGCTTTCGGCATTATATTACTAAAGATAATAAATAAATTAAACGGAGGAAAATGAAAAAATCAAAAACACCAAAAGATTCGGAAATAATTATGACAGAAATTGTATTTCCTAACGATACCAATCCGGTAGGAATTTTACAAGGAGGAAGACTAATGCATTGGATGGATACCGCATCAGCCATTTGCGCACTCACGCACTCAGAAAAAATTTCGGTGACAGCCTCCATCGACCGGGTAGTTTTTAAAAACCCCATTTATATTGGGGATATCGTTACAATAAAAGCAAAAATAACCAGGGCATTTACCACATCCATGGAAATATTTGTAGAGGTCAAAACACGAAAAATAAAAAATTCTACCAATAAAATTACAAATTCAGCCTTTTTCACATTTGTAGCACTTGATAAAAATGGGAAACCATCTAAAGTGCCAACATTAACAGTAACAACAGAAGATGAGAAAAAAGAATATGCAAACGCTGAAAAAAGAAAAATTGCACGCAACGTATGACAGAAATCATAAACAAAATTGACATTTTACAATAACTTTGTTAAGATTAATGAAACCGAGAATTTGAACACGGTATTACAAGATGTCTTATTTAAATTAAGATTCACAAGAAACTATCATAAGGAAACTTAAATTTTCCGAATTAAATTACGACATCATGTTAAAAGACACCCCTATTGTAGATTGTAAAGATTGCCAGGCTAGATTAGGTTCGATATTCTGCACCTTAGAAGAAAAAGAAATTGATGTGTTGCAGGATATTAAAGGATGTTCTCCATACAAAAAAGGACAAATGATCTTTAGTCAGGGTACTGTTCCGCATGGTCTTTATGTTGTTTATTCTGGAAAAGTAAAATTACATCAGTTAGCTGAAAATGGAAGAGAGCAAATTGTCAGACTTGCAAAACAAGGTGACATCATTGGATACAGATCTCTTCTTAGTGCAGATAGATATACTTCCACGGCAGAAACAATTGAAGAATCACTTATATGCTTTATTCCAAAAAAAGTATTCTGGCATTTTATGAATACAAACCAAACTGTTTCAGTTCAACTAATGAAATTGCTTTCGAATGATCTGAAAAAAGCAGAACATACAATAACAAATATTGCTCAAAAACCTGTAAAAGAAAGACTAGCCGAGGCTATTCTTTTTGTCAAAGAAACATATGGTTACGAACCTGACAGCACAACAATCAGTGTAACCTTAACAAGAGAAGAGATTGCAAATATTATTGGAACAGCAACAGAAACTACCATTAGATTGTTATCTGATCTTAAAAAAGATAAAATAATTGATTTTGTTGGAAAGCGTATCAAAATCCTTGATCATGTTAAGCTTGTTTCATTGGCTAATATCGATGACTGATTTTTTTAATTAAAATAAAAGGGACAATCAAAGTTGATCCCCCCTTTTTTTCAAAATATTAAACACTAATTTCTGCTTATCACCTTTAAATCAGAAGACGGATAATTAATTGCAGGAACTTTCATATAAGAATTTTCGAGCATTCCGATTGTTTTACAATCATTTACAAAATTCTGAATATAATAATTACCCCGATAGCCCTTTTCATATGCGAGGTCGATCATTTCAGTTAATTTTGAGTTGCTGATTAATTCAGAATGAACAGTTGTTCTGATCTCAAAAGTCACATCCGAATTGATCAATAATTCAAGTGTGGTAATAAATCTTGTAAATAATTTAGACTGTGTTATAGAAAAATAATCATCAGCCAAAGCTTTAAAATCCAAAGAAACATAATCAACAAGTCCTCGATCAATAAAAGATTTTATTACAGCAGGATTAGAACCATTTGTATCAATTTTGACCAACATCCCTAATTGTTTTATCTGTCGGGCTAAATCTTCCAAGCCATCAAATTGAGTACATTCTCCTCCACTTAAAACTACACCGTCAATTAAATTGATCCGTGACCTTAAAAATTTCAAAGCATCGTCAATTGTCAACTTCCCCTCACCTCCTACTATATCCGGATTGTAACAATAAACGCATTTCATATTACAACCGGCAAACCAAATAATACATGCTGTTTTATCAGGATAATCCAATATGGTAAATGGTGTAATACTATATATAGGTTTAGCTACAAACATTTTCTTCAAAATGGATCCTCTGTTTGTGCTCCCCCTTTTTTCCTATATTAAAACTTTCCACTGGTCGGTGATATCCCATCACTCTTGTATACACTAAGCACTTTGTTCTTTTAGTTTGGTTTTGTAGTAATAATGCTTCTCTCATTTGTGCTTTCATAATTAGTAGAATTTTGGTTAGTTAGTATATTTTGATTAATAATTTCTTCATCGCATTTCGGACAAAAATCATGTTCTCCATTCAGATATCCATGTTTCGGACAAACGCTAAATATTGGAGTAATGGTAATATAAGGTAACCTGAAATTTGACACAACTTTTTTCACAAGATTACGGCAAGCTTCCGGAGAACTTAATCGCTCTCTCATATATAAATGCAGAACTGTACCTCCAGTATATTTACATTGCAATTCATCTTGCAGCAATAATGCTTCAAAAGGATCATCCGTATGGTTTACAGGCAACTGAGAACTGTTTGTGTAATAAATATTTTCTTCAGAACCTGACTGAATAATTTCCGGAAATCTTTTTTTATCTTCTTTCGCAAACCTGTAGGTAGTGCCTTCTGCAGGAGTTGCTTCCAGATTATATAAATTACCCGTTTCCTCTTGAAACTCCGTCATTCTTTTTCTGATATGATCCAACACCTTTAGTGCAAACTCACTACCTTCTTCTGAAACGATATCGATCTTATCATCAAAATAATTTCTGATCATTTCATTTATTCCATTCACACCAATCGTAGAAAAGTGGTTTCTGAAATGTGGCAAATAACGTTTTGTATAAGGATAAAGCCCTCTATCGTACATTTCCTGAATAAACTTTCTTTTCTTTTCAAGTGTAGATTTAGATATCTCCAAAAGAAAATCGATCCGTTCGTAAATTCCTTGAAGATTTCCTTTATAAAGAAATCCTAAACGAGCCATATTGATAGTCACAACTCCGATACTACCTGTCATTTCAGCACTTCCGAAAAGACCATTACCACGTTTCAACAATTCTCTAAGATCAAGCTGAAGTCTGCAGCACATGCTTCTTACCGCATTTGGTTTATAAGCATTCTCATTTTCGATCTTATTTCCTTGTTCGTCTTTTATATATTGACTACCAATAAAATTTTGAAAATAAGAGGACCCAATTTTTGCAGTATTTTCAAAAAGCAGGTCTGTATTCTCTCCATACCAATCAAAATCTTCGGTGATATTCACTGTAGGAATTGGGAATGTAAATGGTTGACCGTTAGCATCACCTTCGGTCATTACCGTATAATATGCTTTATTTATGAGATTCATTTCTTTTTGAAAATGCTTATAGCAAAGGTCTGTAAGATTTTCAACACCTCTTTCATTCGCTTTTGACAACAAGCTTTGGTCGAATGCAAGATCCTTAAATAAATGATTATCGTTCTTCGTTGGAATTTGTTCTTTCAGATCTTCAGGAACAACCCAATCAATTGTAACATTTGTGAATGGTGATTGTCCCCAACGTGCAGGAACATTTAAATTATATACAAAGCTTCTAATCGTTTTTAAAACATCTTCATAAGAAAGACTGTCTTTAAAAACGTAAGGTGCAAGATAGGTATCGAAAGAACTGAATGCTTGTGCACCGGCCCATTCACTTTGTAATATCCCTAAAAAATTTGCCATTTGTCCCACCGCTTCACGAAAGTGCGAAGGCGCTTTACTTTCTACTCTTCCTCTCACACCGTTAAATCCGTCATTCAGCAAAACGCGTAAACTCCATCCTGCACAATATCCGGTGAGGCAATCAAGATCATGAATATGAACATCACCATTACGGTGTGCATAACCTTCTTCTTTCGTATAAACTTTATCAAGCCAATAATTAGCGATTATTTTACCGGCAACATTATTTACTAATCCTGCATTAGAATAAGAAGTATTTGCATTCGCATTTATCCGCCAATCCGTTTGAAAAATATATTCCTCAATTGTTTGCGTACTATTTACATAAGTTGTGTCTTCATTTAAACCTTCAACATGTTCCCTTTGTAATTTTCTGGTATGTCTGTATAACATAAAAGAACGCATTACATCAAAATATCCTTTTGAATACAATGTTTTTTCAATGATATCTTGAATTTCTTCAACAGACCAAACTTCTTTTTCCCCAAGTTTACTTTCAATAATTTCAAGAACTTTATTATCAAGATTTTTCTTTTGGCTTTCAAATCCTTTTTGAACAGCATCTTTAATCTTGTAGAAATGGAACAATTTATATTCTCCATTCCGTTTAATAACGTAGTTTACCATAAATATTTTTCTGTTTTTTTAGTTTTATTTTTTTAATTTCCTATCCGCATTTTGAATGGCCGCAACTCTTACATTTCAAGCATCCTTCTTCGTAGATCAATCCATCTTTATCACCGCAACTTGAACATTCTTTGTCTTTTGCCTGCGTTCCGTCCGGCACAAACTTTTTAAGAGCGCGTTCAATTCCGTTTTTCCAGGTATTAATATTGTCGCTGTATAAATTCAAGTTACCAACCAGGTCTACGACACTATGTATCGGCATACCATGGCGCAATACACCGGAAATTAATTTTCCATAATTCCAATATTCCTTATTAAATGCACGCGACAATCCTTCGATAGTAACTTTATATCCATCCTTATCTACATATTGGAAATCATATCTCTTTCTGCCGTCATCCGTTACATTCTTAAATATCCAACCTCTGTTTACCCAAGATGGAATAACAAATGAATCTTCACTTTTTCCAGTAAAAACTTCATACGGTTTGTTATTAAGCAATCCTACAAAGGCGATCCAGTTCTCATCATGATTCATAAAACGAACAATTTCAGCTTCAACCTTCATTGGTCTTTTTGGCGGAACTGTTTCAATAATTTCATTTGATACTTTCTGCTCTTCTTTCTTGTCATTAGAAACTAAAACGCCACTACGTGAGCCATCTCTGTATACAGTGATTCCTTTCAAGCCTTGTTGCCACGCTTGTAAATAGATTTCACCAACTCGTTCTTCAGAAACATCATTCGGTAAATTTATTGTTGAACTGATACTATGTGTTGTATATTTCTGAACGATCGCCTGCAGTTCTACACGTTTTATCCAGTTAATTTCATTTGCTGTAGAATTCTTATATGGACTTTCAGAAATATCAGTCTTACCTGTTACTTCCATCCATTTTTTTAATTTGTGGTGGTATACAACAAATTCCTGCCACGAATCACCCATACTGTCAACGTAATCAACTTTTACACTTTGATCAAGAGGATTAACTTTTCTTCTTCTGGTATATGACAACATAAAAACAGGTTCTATACCTGATGACGATTGTGCCAACATACTTAATGTACCTGTTGGAGCAACTGTACTCAATGAAATATTTCTTCTTCCGTGAATCATCATTCTCTTATATACATCAGGAAGCTCCACTTTTAACATATCGATAAATTCAGAAGTGTTTTCGATTTCAGGATCGAACGCATCAAATTTTCCCCGCTCAATAGCCATATCAATAGAGCAATCAAATTCTGCACGACATTTTGTTTTCATTAAATTTTCAATTTCGGCAAGAGACTCTTCTGAATCAAATGCAAAACCTAAGGCTGCAATGGCATCAGCAAGAGCTGTAAAACCTAGACCTGTTCTACGACCTTTTTTACCGGCATTATAAAGTAACTTCCAGGTATCAATCTCCACTTGCTTGATATAATCAGGCTCCGGGTCAGCAGCAACTTTATCCAAGATCCTTTCAATATGTTGTAACTCAAGGTCAACAAGGTCATCCATTAATCTTTGTGCTTCATAAGTTGTTTCATAAAACGACTTATAATCAAATTTTGCTTCAGATGAAAAAGGATTCTTCACAAAATTGTAAAGGTTAAGAGCAATTAATCTGCAGGAGTCTCCACCTTGCATAGCGATCTCGGAACATGGATTAGTTGAAACATTTTTAAATCCCGGATAAACAGAAGAAGTAGAATAGTAATGTTGTCTATCCCAAAATATTAATCCAGGCTCAGCAGATTGATGTGCACATTTTACAATCAAATTCCAAAGCTCTTTTGCTTTTACAGTTTTTGAATATTGTGGTTTATCCGAATCAATCGGAAAACGCAATAAATAATCATCATTCTTAACAACAGCAGTCATAAATTCATCTGACAGACGAACAGAAATATTTGCACCTGTCACTTTTGACAGATCTTGTTTTATTGAAATAAAATCCTGAACATCGGGATGAGCAATATCCATTGTGATCATTAATGCACCTCGTCTACCATTTTGGGCAACTTCACGTGTAGTATTGGAAAAACGTTCCATAAATGAAACAGCTCCGGTAGTTGATCCTGCAGAATTTGAAACATTTGAGCCGGCTGGACGCAATGTGGAAACATCTATACCAACGCCACAGCGTCTTTTAAATAATTGAGCCATTTGCTGGTCAGTATAAAAAATTCCACCATATGAATCAAATATTTCAGGAAGAACAATACAATTAGAAAGGGAAGCAATAACATATGGATTTCCCAAAGAAGACATTACACTTCCTTGTGGAATAATAGAATTGAAATTCTTGAAATAGCGGTAAATTTTCTCTTCTGATAAAAATTCTCGCTCCTGGCCATATGTAGAAAGAAATTTAAAGCTTCCGTTTAACTCCGATTTCGTTTTACTCGATTTTTCTATTCTGGCAAATTCTTTTGCCATACGTTTATGCATATCATCAGGAGAAATTTCCACAAATTCACCCTTTAAATTTTTCATTGCATACTTATTCATCCATGTTGATGCTGCTAATTCATCGCCATCAAAATAAGCAACACACTTTTTAAAAACTGTATCTTTATCGTAGACCTTATGCTCTAAAACACTTGATTTTAATGCCACTTTATGCGAATTGGGTGTAAGAATTGTTTTACGCGATTTCATATATAATAGGTAGTTAGTAAGGAGTAATTTAATTTTCCCGAAAGGTAGATAGAGATTTTTTCCTTTACATTAAATTCCGGTTTGTAATTTTTAACATTTGAATGTCTTTATTAACACTCTCCGATTTGTCATGTTTTTTTATGTCGATGGACATGCCCATTTATGACATTGGTCATGCCCAAAACTTAGTTTTAAAGTTACTTTTATGAAAAGAATATTATTATAGTGGAAACGCACCTATTTGAAAATGTCATTTTCGGGCCTATTAACAGCAGGAGACTAGGGGTTTCATTGGGTGTAAATCTCTTACCACTGGAATCAAAGTTATGCAATTTTGACTGTGTCTATTGCGAATGCGGGTGGACCGATCTAAAATCTTTTCCTAAAATCCATTTCTTCAGCAGAGAAGATATCAAAATAAAACTCAAAGAAAAACTAGAGGAGCTATCGAAAAACAAAACAGATCTGAACTCCATAACCTTTGCAGGAAACGGAGAACCAACGATGCATCCATTGTTTGAAGAAATAATTGATGATACAATTGAACTCAGAAATATATATTATCCGGATTGCAAAATATCTGTATTGTCAAATTCATTGATGTTGAATAACCCAAAAGTTGTTACTGCATTAAAGAAAATTGACAACCGAATCATGAAGCTGGATGCAGGAAGCGAAACAACTTTTCAATTAATAAATCAACCGCTCAATAACAGAAACTTAGATTGGGTTGTACAACAATTAAAGAAGTTTAACGGAGACCTTACTATTCAGACCTTATTTGTAAAGGGAGATCACAATGGAGCACATATTGATAACACAACAGAAGAAGAAATAAATAACTGGCTTGAAATCTTAAAAACACTTACTCCCAAAGAAGTGATGCTCTATTCGATCGACCGGCCTACTCCTGAAAAGAATTTAGAAAAGATCCCTAAAGAGAAATTAATGGAGATCGCAAAAAAGGTTGAATCAATAGGAATTAATGCAATTGTAAATTGATCAACTGCTTTTCTAAATATCCTTTTTCTTATCCATTTCAAGAACGTAAATTTTAGAAGGATCTAAAACATTCATATCTCTGCCAAAATCAAGAACTGATTTTTCCTGAAACTCTTTTAGCAAAATATAATTAGGATCACCATTTTCAAAAACAACAAAATATTTATCAGCAAAATGATTTAATAATTTGCCTACCACTACACTATCTGAATCAGTAAAATTATTTTCAGCATTAAAACGTCTTTCAAATAACATACGGTATTCCCTTACAAATATTTCTTTAAGTAAACCGTGTGCATTAAAAAACGATTCTAAATCATTTATTTCCCAAATGGCCAGATTTTCATACATATGAAAATTGGTTTTTAAATCTGATACAATCATCCTAATAATTAAATTTTAATGTTGAGCACCTTCAATAATTCTGAAGATATGCAAAATAGAAGGAAATAAAGCATCCATAGATTCCTGAGCTCCTCTTGTAGAACCCGGTAAAGCAAGGATCAATGTTTTTTCCTTCATTCCGGCAACACCTCTTGACAACATTGAATAGGGTGTACGATTTTGACCATAATCACGTGCGGCTTCAACTACTCCCGGTATTTCTTTATCAAGCAAAGGTCGCAATGCTTCAGGAGTAACATCTCTTGGTGAAAGCCCTGTTCCACCGGTAAAAATTATCATATTATTGTTTTTGTATAGTTCCATGACCTTTTTCTGAATATCCTTTATTTCATCAGGAATAATCACATAGTCTGTAACAACAACCTTACACTTATTTAACTTTTCAATGATCGCTTTTCCTGCTTTATCAGTTTTACTTCCGGCAGAAATAGAATCCGAACAAACGATCACAGCAGCCTTCAAATCGGTTCTATACTTATCGGTATAATCCGACTTACCACCTTTTTTTGATAAAAGTTTTATATTTTTTATCTCGATCCCTTTATCGATAGGTTTAAGCATATCATACATTGTAAGTGCAACAACTGATGCGCCATGCATTGCTTCAACTTCCACACCTGTTTTATAGATCGTATGAACTTCTATCCGAATGGTAATTTCGAGATCATTGATTTCAAAATCTACTTTTGTAAATTCTACAGGCATAGGATGACAATCCGGGATCATGTCACTTGTACGCTTCACGGCAAAAAGTCCTGCCGTTTTCGACATTTCAAAAACATCCCCTTTAGGAACTTTCTTATTTACAACAGCATCAATTGTCTCTTGTTTACTGACTTTAACCAAAGCCTGAGCGATGGCAATACGATGTGTATTTGATTTAAAAGTAATATCTACCATACTGTTTATTTTTAATCTTTATTTACTTTCCATTTATATGAATCATCCTCAAACAATTCTTTTCCCCAAATGGGCACATTCTTTTTTATTTCTTCCACAATCTCGCGGCAAGCATCAAAAGCCATCACTCTATGTTTGGAAGAAACGAAAACAAAAAGACAAATCTCACCGCTCTTAACGATACCCAAGCTGTGATAAATATGCATACACGACAGATCAAATTTCGCAAATGCAGCTTCTCTGATCTCATCAAACTTTTCCTCTGCCATATCCTCATAACAGGAATAATCAATTGCCTGAACAATCTTCCCATCAATTTCATCGGCCCTTACCTGACCAAGAAAAATATCATGAGCTCCAATTGAAGTTTTAGTTGAATGTTTGGCAATACTATCCGCAATAAAATTAGGAGATATTGCTCCATCGACAAAGACCTTATGTTTTTTTTTCTCTTTCATTATAACACGTTATTAAAATTTAACCATTCTATAAGACCACCTTTTAATGAGTGTAAATTCTTTAAACCGAAATCTCTTTGCAACTTTAGTATTGCCATCTTACTTCTGACACCACTCTTACAAATTAAAATTACCTTTTTTTGATTGTCTATCTTCGACACATATTCATTGATCTGAGATAAAGGAATATTTATGTCAATCAATTCGGCAACAACCGGCAACTCATTTAATTCACGTACATCGATCAATTGCAGATTAAATCTATCTGATTCCAATATATTTTTTAAGTCTGTAACAGAAATTTCAGATACAGGTTCTTTTTCATTTAAAATACAAAATTGTCCATAATCAAAATTTTTATACTCATCAATAGAAAAAACCGTTGTCTGATCTAATACCGATACCTCAACTTTATAGAACTGCATCTCAAGTGCGTTCATAAAAAGCAACTCTCCTGATAACACTTTTCCAATTCCTGTAATGATCTTCAACACTTCTGTCGCTTGCAAAGTACCGATTATTCCTGGTAAAACACCAATAACGCCAATCTCAGAACAATTCGGTGCTTCTTCAGGAGAAGGAGGAATAGGAAACATATCTCTATAATTTACACCAGTACTATTTGCATCATCCTTATAATGGAAAACTGAAACCTGACCTTCAAATTTATGAATTGCGCCAAAAACTAAGGGCTTTTTCAAGATCGCACAAGCATCATTGATCAAATATCGCGTAGCGAAATTATCTGTTCCATCAATAACAATATCATAATCCTTTAATATTTCTAAAGCATTCTTATTTGTAAGCTGAACAAAATATTTAATAAATTTCACATTGGGATTTTGTTTACCCAATCTTTCAACTGCAATTTCTACTTTACTTTTATTAATATCCGTTTGAT
Organism: Bacteroidota bacterium; assembly: GCA_947476185.1. GTDB lineage: Bacteria > Bacteroidota > Bacteroidia > 2-12-FULL-35-15 > 2-12-FULL-35-15 > 2-12-FULL-35-15. Next base: position 8,579 of record CANJPX010000006.1, on the reverse strand, counting down.
AATATAATACTTGTCGCTGTAAATTGGATTCACTTATAATATCATGATCTACAATTCCAATCGTCCCAACGCCTAAGGCTGTCAAATATTGCAATACAGGACAACCTAATCCGCCAGCGCCAATAACCAGCACAGAAGAATTTTTTATTTTCTCCTGACCTTCCATCCCAATTTCAGATAACTGGAGGTGTCTTTGATATCTTGATATTTCAGCAGCGTCTAACAATTATCCTCCTGCAAATGGTGGTAAAAAAGCAACAACATCTCCATTATTCAATATTTTATTATCTGAAACAATTTGATTTCGCACAGTCATAACAAATTTATAGTTACACAATTTTGGAAATTCATTAATAATAGCCGTTTTAATAGAAAAAGTATCTATACAATTATCAATTTCCATTCTATTTTTACCGGTGATATCAACGATGATCCCGAAAAACAATACCTCTGTTTTCATTTTTTTGATATTTTAAATATTAATTTTCCAACATCCTCTTGCGTATTTAGATTAAAAAAAATAGCCTCATTGTCAAAATCCTGATATTTGGTTTTAAACTTTGTCAACACTTCCTTTAATTTCAAATGTCCATTTTCCAACTGTTTTTTAAGTTTCAAAATACTTTGCTTTTTATATACTGCACATAGGGGATGAACATTTCCATTTTCTCTTGAAACAATAATTTCATTATCATCAATGTTTTCAATCAAAGACAATAACACCTCTTTTGTGATCAATGGTGTATCGCAACTGATAATAACATTCAATTCATTTGAAGAATGAAACAAGCCGGTATAAATACCGCCTAATGGTCCGCATTCCTTCACTTTATCAGGATACACTTTAAAACCCAGTTCATTATAATTATCGTTATTGGCAATAATTAAAATTTCATCAGAAACCTCTTTTAAGACATCAATTACATATTGAATTATTTTTTTTTTATTTATTTCAACGACACCTTTGTCTGTACCCATGCGAGAACTTTTTCCACCTGCTAAAATAATTCCTGTAATCTTCAATCCACCTGTATTCATTAATTTCTCGATTTCAATTTTTAAAATCAAATTTTATTTCCAAACTAAACAAGACCAATACTTCAACCCCTATTTTATAACCGCATTACTATTTTTACCTACTATCAGTTAAATGGAAACAATATCACATCAACCAAATTTCCTTTTTGGATTTCTTCGATCTCTTCGGGAAGGTAAATCATACAATCAGCATTTAAATAAGAACTTAACACATTTGATTCTTGTCCTTCCAAAACAGTAACAGTATTATCGTCTTCAATCTTTGCTTTCAGGAAATTAGCCAATCCCGATTTCTTATTAAAACGACCATTTATTGCAAGGCGAATTTTCTTCAAAAAAACATTTTTGTCACCACAGGACTTTCTGATCGCCGGATAAACGTAATTATAAAAACAGGTAATAACTGCAGCCGGATTTCCGGGTAATGCAAATACAGAAACATTTACATGTTTTCCATAAAACATGGGCTTTCCTGGCTTTTGCTTTATCTTATAAAATAATTCCTGGACACCTTTTTCTTTAAGCAAATTATAAACGAAATCATATTTACCTACAGAAACACCTCCGGTAAACAATAAAATATCAGTATCAGAAATTTCTCTTTCAATTATCTTTTTAAGTTCCCTCTCATTATCCTGAACTGAAACTATTTTCACATCTTCAATACCGATCGATCTAAGTGCAGTTTTTAGTGTTATGGAATTCGATTCGAATATTTTGCTATCCTCCAATTTTTCACCTCGCTCCAGCAATTCAGTTCCTGTAACAATGACAGATACTTTAGGTTTAATAAAAACCTTTACTTGAGTAATGCCCATAGAGGACAAATAACCAATCAAAGGAGGTGTTAGTTTTGTGCCTACCGGAATTGCACATGCCCCTTTGGTTATTTGCGACCCTTTTTTTCGAATATTACTTTCTGATTGCAATGTAGAATTATCAATTTGTAACTTATTGTTTTCCACTTTTGCTTCTTCCTGAATTACAACGGTATCAATACCAACAGGTATTTTTGCTCCAGTAAAAATCCTTACCCCAAAGCCACTCTTAATTTCAAAAGAATATTCAAGGCCTGCAGGAATTTCACTAATAATTTCTATTTCTTTTTTATCAATAAAATCCTTAAAAATAAAGCCATATCCATCCATAGCCGACTGATCAAATAAAGGAAGATCAATTGGCGAAAAAATATTCTCTGCAACAACAAATCCCAATGCATTATCTATCTGAATAACACATGTTCCATAAGGGATTGCATTGTCTAAAATTATTTCTTGAGCCTTTATAACTGAAATCATATAACGAAAATAGGGGCTAAAAGTGTTTTAACAACATGATTTATATCATATTTTTTAGTGCTCCGCATATAATAGCTTTGTACTATAAAATTTGCGATGGCCAAAAGTACAACATATCTTACTAATAGTAAATGCAAGGACTGTATTAATTATCCGAATTGCATCATGAGTCTGTTGAATAATAATGAGCAAAACATCGCCTCAAAGTATAAAACAACAAATAAGTATAAGAAGGGACAAGCTATATTCAACGAAGGATTTACCCCCTATTCATTTTACTGTATACTCAAAGGAAACGTTAAACTTTCAAGAATTGGAGGAGAAAAGATCCAGATCTTAAGGTTCGCAAAATCGGGTGATATTATAGGATACAGGTCATTGATAGCAGATGAAAATTATTCGACCACTGCAATTGCAATTTCAGATACAACTGTATGTAGTTTACCAAAAAACATTTTCCTGGATGAATTAATATACAATTCTGAATTATCGCTCAAAATGTTGAAACAATTTGCTGTTGAATTAAAGCAAGCAGACGAATTAATAATTAATTTGACTCAAAAAGCAGGGGTAAAAAGAATAGCAGAAACTCTAATTAAAATAAAAGATTTTTACGGTCAAAATGACAAAACCAATGCCTTGAACATTTCCTTTTCGCGAAATGAAATTGCAAGTATTGCATGCGTTTCAACAGAATCTTGTATAAGAATGCTGGCGGAATTAAAAAAACAAGGAGTAATAAATTTAGTAAATCGAGAGATTCAGATAAACGATTTTCCGAAACTAAAAATTATTGCAAATTCAAAGTAAGGCAATCAATAAAATTATTTTTAAAGATCAACTATGTCAAGAAAAACAAAGCAGATAATATTTTTCGCATTACTTTCCCAGTTTCTAATTTATTCCCTATTTGTTTATATAAGTATTCCTATAAATAATGTGGGTGAATTATCTGTCAACTCCCAAAAAGGAAAATTAATATTTCAAAAATATAATTGTATAGCTTGTCATCAATTGTATGGATTGGGTGGGTATATGGGGCCTGATCTGACAAATGTCATGAATACAAAAGGTAAGGGAAAGGATTATGCAAAGGCATTCATTACCAGTGGAACAGCAAAGATGCCTAACTTTCATATCCCTCCGGAAGAAATAGAATTATTAGTATCTTATCTTGAAGATGTAAGTAAAAGTGGCGTTTCACCTACAGTGGACTTTAATATTAACAAGGATGGTACGGTTACAATAAATAAATAATCAGGCATGAAAAATAAATTTGAGCTTTTATTTACAACATTAGGATTACTGTCACTGATCGGTGGAATGTTTTTTGGAGTTATTGCTAGTCTGCAATTTGTTTTTCCGGGATTTTTAGAAAGCATCCCTTTTTATAAAACAAGACCACTTCACGTTTCACTTATTGTTGCCTGGATATTTTTATCTTCTATTGGCGGAATATATTATTATCTGCCGAATTACAATAACATAAAACTTCATTCACGATTTTTAGGGATCTTGCACTTTTCAATTTTTCTTTTCACAGGCATCTTAATTCTTATCTGTTACTTTCTCGGAGAATTCGGAGGAAGAGAATATTGGGAGTTCCCTCCTATTCTTGCTATTCCAATATTTGTTTCCTGGATCATTTTCGGATGGAACTATTTTAAAACAGCTTTCAAAACTGCATCTAATTGGCCTGTATACATGTGGATGTGGGCAACAGGTATTTTCTTCTTTCTATTTACATTTTCCGAAGCCTATTTATGGCTTTTACCACAATTCAAAGGCAATGTAATTAAAGAACTCACATTGCAATGGAAAGCTTATGGTGCACTCGTAGGTTCCTGGAACATGTTGGTTTATGGTACAGCGATCTTTCTGATGGAAAAAATCAAAAAAAATAGTCATATTGGAAGATCAAAAATTGCATTTCTTATGTACTTTTTAGGATTAACAAATTTGATGTTCGGCTGGGCGCATCATATCTATAATGTACCAACAGCAATGTGGATCAGGTATCTTGCATATCTAGTAAGCATGTCAGAACTCATCATATTGGCAAAGATAATATACAACTGGAAAAAGTCATTAGATGAAAGTGTCAAAGATTTCAATATTTTGCCTTACAAATTCCTTGTTGCATCAGATATCTGGATCTTGCTAAATCTAATTCTGGCATTATTGCTTTCCGTTCCTGCAATCAATATGTATACCCATGGAACACATATTACTGTTGCGCATGCGATGGGAAGCACCATTGGTATCAATACAATGATACTATTGGCTTCCTGTCTATTTCTGATCGATAAAATAACAAAGATCGAATACACTTCCGGAGAAATAAAAACAATAAAATACGGATACACCTTCCTTAATATTTTTCTTCTAATCTTTTGGATATCTCTCATAATTGCAGGAGCAATAAAAGGACAAGACGTAGTAAATAACACGATCTCTTTCAAGGAAATAATGACTAAGATTAATCCTATCCTGATTGTCTTTTCAATATCAGGTATTGGAGTATTTTTAAGTATTCTTGCCATTACAATTTACCCGATAAAAAAGTCTCTCATATTCTTATTTAACAAATAGAATTTTCATACATGACTCATGTCATTGTTTCAAAAGGCAAATCCTAGATATTTTTGCGTACAGATAAGATATAATGGAAACAATTATTTCAATGGAAACAAAACAAGTAAACTCACTTTGTGATTTCCCTGTATTTAAAACACAAAACGATTTAACCTTATGCTCCTTCCTCAGTTCAAAAAAACAAATAGATCTTAAAAAAGGAGAGATTCTTTTTCTTGAAAAAGAACAATATAAAGGTGTTTATTTTATTTGTTCGGGATTATTAAAAATTTACCACACAAAATCCAAGAAGCATGAATTTATTCTTGGGCTAGGTCAAAAATGGGACATCATTGGAATCGATTCAATTATTTCTAATAATCCGTATCCTCATTCAGTAAAAGTGGTAAGTGATGCAAAAGCATACTTTTTGAGCCCTGATGAAATGCTTGAACTTTTTGGAACGAATACCGATCTCAGGTTCGGTTTCTTAAAAGAAGTGTGTTCAAACATTAAAAAAATAGAAAACAGAATCACCTCAATTGTAAATAAAAGAATCAAAGGTCAATTGGCCGAAATACTTTTGGTATCTTCTGATTGTGAAAACAATTATGCCGCAAGTGTAAAACTGAGCATCCAGGATATTTCAAAATTAATCGGCACTACTCAAAATTATATATATAAGATCATTTCAGATTTTACAGAAAACAAATTAATAAAGATCGAAAACAAAAAAATTAAGATCATAAACTCTTCAGAATTATCGGTAATAGCGAATGGATTAGAATAAATATATTTCATATCAACAACTTTTTTGATAGGAATATACAAATCAATGAAAAATCAAAACAATGAATTCAGATCAGAAAATAATTTCCTTTGAAGACACAGCAGTTGCTTTCTCCAGTAAAAATAACGGACAATTAAAACAGTCAAAATGGTTGTTTAAATTTTTCGGGAATGACACTCTTGTGAAGATCTTTTCCAAACTAACACTGTTTGCATTCAAGATCAAATTACCTATCAGTTCAATTGTAAAAAAAACAATCTTTAAACAATTTTGTGCCGGTGAAACACTAGAGGAAAGCGACAAAGTGATACGGAAGCTAAATGAATCAAAAATAGGTTCTATTCTTGATTACTCTGTTGAAGGAAAAGAAACCCTTGAAGATTTTGAACAAACTAAAAATGAGGTAATAAAAATAATTCATCTGGCTAAAAAAAACCCATCGATCCCTTATACAAGCTTAAAAATAACTGGAATTGCACCCTTTGAGATCTTAGAAAAACTGAATGGCTCTGCAACCTTTACTGAAAAAGATAACGAAGAAATAAAAACCATTGAAGAAAGGATCAACAGCATCTGCTATACGGCATTTGTAAGTAAAGTGCCCATTTATTTCGATGCGGAAGAAAGCTGGATCCAAAACACTATTGATGCATTGGCTGAAAAAATGATGCGAAAATACAATAAGGAAAAAGCAATTATTCTTACAACGCTACAAATGTATCGTTGGGACAGAATTGAATATTTACAGAACCTTATTATTGCCGCTCGTAAAGAAAATTTTAAGATCGGAATTAAATTGGTGAGAGGTGCCTATATGGAACGCGAAAACAAACGTGCTTTGGAACAAAATTACAGATCTCCTATCCAGCCTACAAAAGAGGAAACAGATAAGGACTTTGATAAAGCATTAACTATTTGTCTTGAAAATATTGACATCATTACTTTATGTGCTGGCACTCATAATGAATCCAGCACACAATTTTTAATAGATGAAATGAACAGGTTAAAATTGTCTCCTAGCCTTCCTAATATCTATTTCTCACAATTATATGGCATGAGTGACAATATCAGTTATAATCTTGCAAATGCAGGATATAACGTTACTAAATACCTTCCTTACGGACCGGTTAAATCTGTTATTCCTTACCTGATAAGAAGAGCAGAAGAGAATTCCGGAATCTCAGGACAAATGGGAAGAGAGTTGAGCTATATTTCAAATGAATTAGAAAGACGAAAAGAATTAAAATTATTGAAATAAAATCATCCTATCAAACTGAATCTAAAAGCCCCTCTCATCGGCGGGGCTTTTTTTATTTTGAGCAAAATAAAAATTGAAAAAATAATCACAAACAAATTTATTTTTCAAAATCCATATTTATTCACAACTACCTTTTTGTAAAGACCGAATCTTTTTTCATCATCATATGTCCTTTCATACAAGACATATTTCCGCCTTTCATCCCAATCATTGATTCTGAGCAGCCATCGGCTTGCATCACCTTCATCTCACCACAGCCTTCCATCATCTCACCATGATCGCATTTCTCTTTTTCAATTTTTTCAACACAAGACATATGTTTACACTTACTTTTATTTTTTTTCATTTTTTTGTCGCAACCATCATGCATATTCTTTTGCATCTCGATGCGGTTAGCACCAATTTTATAAATTGTTTTAAGAGCAAAAAAAGCACATCCGGAAAACAAATTTAAAAATCCGGCAATTATAATAAAATATGCTACTGTTTTAAAAAGCCAATTAAGCTCGTCTTTGATAGTTTTGGCATACAAGAACATACCGGCAACAATTGCGAGCAACGATAATGAGGATGAGACTATTAACATCTTTTTAATTTTTAGATTTATAAAAATATAATTTGACAAATTTATATTGATCAAAAAAGAAAAGAGGTGATCGCTATCAAGTTGTTGAATGATATTCATCAAAGAAAAAAAACAGACAAAATACTTTTCTCCTGCTTTTTTAGAAAAATAAATAGTTGAAGCATTCCATTTTTATCGTAATCGCAAGAAAAAAATGGATACCCTTTCATATCGCAATTATAAACATGTTGAATCCGGAAGTATGCGGGAAATAGTAAATTTGCACTTTTTTGAAAAGACTCTTAATAATACCATAGTTTAAGCTATCTTTACACTCCATTTAAATCTTTTGTTTTGACTTTTGACCAATTAAATTTAAACAAAGCGTTAATCAGTTCACTTGATGACCTGGGCTATGTCCAACCGACTCCAATCCAGGAGCAAGCTTTCCCTGTTATAATGTCAGGAAAGGATGTTATAGGGATCGCACAAACGGGCACAGGAAAAACGTTCGCATATCTATTGCCTATTCTCCGTCAATTAAAATTTTCGGATCAAAAACATCCAAGAGTTTTGATAATTGTCCCTACCCGGGAGCTTGTTTTACAGATCGTAAAAGAGATTGAAAAACTAAGTGGCTATACCAGCATCCGTTTTTTGGCGGTTTATGGTGGCACCAATATCAATACACAAAAGCAGTTAGTATATAACGGGGTTGATATTATTGTTGCAACCCCCGGACGACTAGTAGATCTTGCATTAACGGGTTTATTGAGATTAAAGGATATCAGGCAATTAGTGATCGACGAGGTTGACCAAATGCTTAGCCTTGGTTTTCGTCAACAATTACTGAGTTTTTTGGAGACATTGCCATCAAAAAGACAAAATTTAATGTTCTCGGCAACGATGAATGAGGAAATTGAACAAGTAATTGCAAAATATTTTTTTGAACCTCACAAGATAGAAGTTGCACCTCATGGAACTCCTCTGGAGCAAATCATTCAGCTATGTTATCATGTTCCGAATTTTAATACAAAAGTAAATTTGTTGGATCAT
>CANJPX010000005.1 GCA_947476185.1 Bacteroidota bacterium | reverse complement strand
TGCTGGTGTATTACTAAATTTTATACTCCAGGAAATGACATTTCCGACTTCAGTTACTGTTTGATCTCGAATCATTAAATTCCAAGTTCCATTCGGATTTTGCCCATTATTAAAGGATGCTAAGGCTTCGGTAGGTTTGAAAATACCTGTGAAAGGAGCCATGCCACTACTAATTAAGGTTGTTGCCGAATCGTTAAAAACTGTATTTGTATAATTGTCTCCTGTTCCTCCGGCAAATGATGTAAGTACATAAATTGAACCGGCTGGCGATTGTAATTTCATTCTAAGATCCACGTCATTAGTATGTAATACATTTATAGTAATTGATTCTATTCCAAATGTGCTCGTATTTATAGCAGTTGACAAACCACTAACAGGTATCGGATAGTTGTTGTAAACATTGTCATCTGTGATGCTCCCTCCAGTAGTATTTGTAAAGGTTTGTGCATTTGATGTAAATATTACTATAGAAGATAAGAGTGTAAGTAGTTTTGTTTTCATTGTTTTTTTAAATTAACATTCGATTAATTAATCACCAGATAATCAGCTAAATTTAGAACCAAATTATATCCACAAGAACACTTAAAACATTGCTATTTTATCGCAATTGGGATTAAAATAATCCTAATACTATAAATGAAAAACAACTACTGCTGTGAATATTTTATGAACTGTTTACGAGATAGGGGAGAGCCATCTTTTTAATGCAAACATGATACATGTCATATTTTATGAGCGATAAATGTAGTATAAAAAAATGATGTTCTAGTTTTTTTTAAGTTTTATTTCTATCAACGTTCCTTAATTTCAGTGTATATTTTATATTTTTTGAAATATAGGGGGCTAGCCCTCTTTTTAATTTATTAATCATTTAAATCATTTTGACTTCGAATGCGATAAACGAATATATGTCAAATTTTATTTTTTTAATTAAGCTTAATTGACACATAATTTTTCTTAATTTTTTTTAGAAATTGAGAAGGAAGATATAAATGTGTTTTTTATTGCAAACGCAGTTAGTATTCGAAATAATAAGCGAGGTTTTTTATCGGAGGATGAACAGTTTATAGTGTAGTCGAAATTTCGATTCGAATTAGTAGTGTTCATTTATCATATTTGCATGTGGGGTTCCTGAATTGGGAAATCTTTTTCAGACAAGGAATAATAATTTTTGTAATTTTTTAGATTTCCTTAAAAAACAACAATTATGGAAGTTAAAATAGGTTCAGGTTAGAATTTATTGTTTTGTAAGTCAGTGCTTTAATTATAATATTTTGTTCAATTCGTTAGTATCGAAAAAAAATGGATGTATTTCATTAATTTAGCAATAAATAATTGATATGGAAAAACGTTGGAGTATAAAGTCGGGTGTTGATGAAGCTATTGTTAAACGTTTGGCAGAAGAACTGAAGATTGAAAAAGTGTTGGCGAATTTATTGGTGCAACGTGAGATCACAAGTTACGAGGATGCAAAAAAATTTTTCCGCCCTTCCTTAACTGATCTACATGATCCTTTTTTAATGAAGGATATGGATATTGCCATTGAAAGATTGGAGAAGGCTATCTCTGCCAAAGAAAAAATATTGGTGTATGGCGATTATGATGTTGATGGAACAACTGCTGTTTCACTCGTATATTCTTTTTTGAAAACCTTGCCGGATACAGAAGGACATATTGATTATTATATTCCCGACCGTTATACCGAAGGTTACGGCATTTCATTTCTGGGAATCGATTTCGCAAAAGAAAATAATTTCTCGCTGATCATTGCACTCGATTGCGGAATAAAAGCTATTGATAAAGTGGCATACGCAAATGAACGTAACATCGATTTTATTATCTGTGATCACCATCGTCCGGGAGATACATTGCCTGCTGCTATTGCGGTTCTCGACCCCAAACGTAACGACTGCTCGTATCCATTTGATGAATTATGTGGTTGCGGTGTCGGATTTAAATTGGTGCAAGCGTATTCGCAAAAAAATAATATTCCATTCGAAGAACTTGTGCAGTATCTCGATCTTACTGCTATTTCAATAGCTTCTGACCTTGTTCCCATTGTTGGTGAAAATAGAGCGCTGTGTTATTTCGGATTACAGGAAATAAATAAAGCTCCGCGCAAAGGAATAAAAGCAATTTTGGATCTGGCAAACATAAAAAAAGAGGTTACCATGAACGAACTCGTTTTTACTGTTGGTCCCCGCATCAATGCTGCCGGAAGGATCGAGACGGGTAGAAATGCTGTCGCACTTTTAGTATCGGATAATCATGTCGATGCAAAATTATCCGGAATAAATATCAATACCTCAAATACCGAACGCAGAGTCTTGGATGTAAATATCACACAACAAGCCTTAAGTATGATCGATGAAAATGAAGAATTAATCAATCGTAAATCCACCGTTTTGTTTCATGCCGATTGGCACAAAGGTGTTATCGGAATTGTGGCTTCCCGCTTAACAGAAAAATATTATCGTCCTACAATTGTGCTTACCGAATCCAACGGAAAGGCTACAGGCTCGGCTCGTTCTGTAAAAGATTTCGATGTTTACGATGCCATCGAAGCATGTTCGGAGCTGTTGGAACAATTTGGCGGACATAAATACGCGGCAGGATTAACCTTGAAATTGGAAAACCTTGCAGCCTTTCAACAAAAATTTGAAGAAGTAGTTTCCGCAACCATCGAAGATCATATGTTGATCCCCGAAATTGCCATCGATGCTGAATTAAATTTATCCGACATCACACCTAAATTTTTCAGAATATTAAAACAGTTTGAACCTTTCGGTCCGGGAAATATGTCACCTGTATTTATGAGCAAAAACCTTGTGGATAAAGGATATGTGCGCATCGTTGGAAATAATCATTTGAAAATGGACATTCAACAAGCAAAAATACAAAAGGAAACATTTTCGTCCATCGCATTTTCGCAAGCACAGCATTTTGACGAGGTGCTTCGCAAAAAAACATTTTCTGCCTGTTACGCCATCGAAGAGAACGAATACAATGGAAAGGTTTCCCTACAGCTCAATGTAAAAGATATGAAGCTGGAGTAATTGTAAAAATTTTTGGAGCAAATGCTCTGTTTCCAAAATAAACATCTGTCCCGCTTTTCGCTTCAAATCCCGCAAAAAGAGCGGGAGTTTTTCACTACAATCGGGGCTATTGAGTTTGACTGCTGCTTTAAATATCTATTAGAGGGAATTAACCTGACTTTTTTGAATAACCCAATAAAAATCCGATATTTGAGTTATACCAAGTATCATCCCTGATACTCTTATACTTTAAATTATGAAACTACTTCGCTTATCGGTCGGGAAGGTCTACATTTTACTGTTTTTACTAGTCGTACAAACGAATTTCGTTTTTTCTCAGACAAAAAAATATCCTTCCTTACTTTGGGAGATCAGTGGTAACGGACTGGAAAAACCTTCCTACTTATACGGCACCATGCACGTGAGTAAAAAACTTGCTTTTCACCTTACCGAAGCTTTTTTTGAAGGTCTGAAAAGTGCTGATGTTGTTGCGCTTGAGTCAAACCCTGAAACATGGCTGGGCGAATTAATGGAAGAAAGTGCCTCTGCCGTAAATAGCAATTCATATAAAAAGTATTTCACACAATATAACCAGAGTTTTTATGAAGATGCTTTTGGTTTTGATGTTCCTACCGACAAGATCCTTCAGTTTCAACTGTCTAAAGAACCCGAAAATGTAAACGGTTTATTATACCGTTTCAGCGGGTATTCAGGAAATTTTGAGGAACAAACCTATCTGGATCTTTTTATTATGCAGGCTGCAAAAAAATCAGGAAAAAGTATCGCCTCGCTCGAAGATTATAAAACAAGTATGGAGATGGTTACCAGAGCAGCATTTCCGGATGATGAAGTGGAGAAAGAACGTGTTCCGAAAAAATTTGTTTCTCCGTATCAGGTCGCTGAACAAATAGAAAGTGCATATAGGAATGGTGACCTTGACGCCTTGGATTCTTTGGATCGGTTAACCTACCGGACAAAAAATTATGAAAAATACATGTTGGTGGACCGAAATAAGATCATGGTAAAAAACATGGATTCTTTGATGCGGAATCAAACAGTTTTTACCGCAATTGGTGCTGCTCATTTACCCGGGACAGAAGGTGTAATCAATCAGTTGCGTAAACTCGGCTATACTGTAAAACCTGTTAAAAGTGAAGTGACAAAGAATAGTATCAAATTGATGGCAAAATTAGGTGATGCGCACACAGCACTGGATTTTAAACCTCAACTTATTGCCGACTCAACTGTTAAAGTGGATGCTCCGGGGAAATTGTTTGAGATGAATGGCAATTCCCAATACTACGAATACCTTTATACGGATATGGTGAATGGCTCATACTATACCATGAAACGCATCAATATTTATGGTTCGTTGATGGAACAAGATGCTAAATTTCAAAATGAACGGATCGATAAAATGTTGTACGAAAGTGTTCCCGGAAAGATCATCAGCAAAAAAAGTATCAAAGCAAATGACGGAACTCCCGGATTTGATATTTTAAATAAAACGACAAGAGGTGATTATCAACGCTATCAGATCTTTACCACCAACCAATACATTTATATCTTTAAAGTGAGCGGTACCGGTGATTATATAAAATCATCCGACTTTGATAATTTTTTTAAATCAATAAAATTTATTAATAAAACGGAGGTTGCCGAATGGAAATCGTTCACACCAACATATGGTGGTTACCAGCTCTCTGTTCCCGGAAATTATGTTTATGAAAAACCGAAGACCTCCAGTTATCAAATTGAAAAAATCACTGCTTCCGAAGGTTCTAATTATTTTATGTTCAATCGTTCCATTTTAAATGATTACGAATACATCGAAGAAGATACGTTTGAATTAGATCAACTGGCAAAGAATTTTTATGAAAACCTGGATTATAAATTATGCACATCATCGTTTGGTACCTATAATTCTTATCCTTCAATTGATATAGCTGCAAAACACAAATCAAACGGTTCCAATTTATTTATTAAAATTGTGCTGAAAGATGCGCAGTATTATATGTTGGCATGCAAAACAAATGAGAAAAATCCACCGGTAAATTATTTTTCTTCCTTGAAATTTAAGGATTATGTATACAAGCCTTTCGAAATGTATAACGATACATCTTTTCATTTTACAGTAAATACGGATTACAAAGAAGCGAAACAATCTTCCATAGAAAAATTGATGAACGAATTTTCCAATTATGGATACAATGGAAAGAAAAATAAAAATGCTACTCCTTATCTTTCTAAAACAGAGGAAAAGTCTTTTGAATCGCCTTCCACCTCCGAAAGTATCAATGTTGGCTTCTATAAAGCTAACGATTATAGAATGGACAAGTCAATGGATGAACTTTGGAAAAAGCAGATCGATTATTATACTTACAATACTTCTTTGAAAGTTGCAAATAAAAAGATCTACGAGAAAAACAAAATCCCTGTTATGGATTTTGTTTTGTCTGATACAAATACTGTTAGGTCGATCAGAATAAGAATGTTTTACAAACCGGGCTTGTTGTATGTCTTATCTACCATGACGGATACACTTTCAAAACCAAGTCAGTGGGTAAATACGTTCTACGATTCTTTTCAACCTGCTGATACAGCTATTGCAAAATCTACATTCATTGATAAGGTACCCGATTTTTTAACCGATGTTGCTTCTGCCGACAGTACAACAAAAGAAAAAACCTTAGCCTTATACAATGAAATAAAATTCGAAGAAAAACATGCCGAAAGTCTGATGAAATTTATCTCCGGAAAAGAATTTAATGGTGTGAACTCGGCAATAAAATCTTCTTTGATAAGTGATCTTGGTGCCTTGAAGAATCCGAAAATTATTCCTTTCCTTCAAAAAGAATATTTGAAATATGTGGATTCTACATACTTGCAATTGGATATTTTGAGTGCCATGGCCAGCCAGAAAACAAAAGAAGGGAATTTAGCTTTTGTTCAGTTGCTGAAGTCGGAAACACCATTGTCTGATGATCAGTATGCCATCGAATCTATTTTTCAATCCTTCTACGATTCACTGGAAATTGCAAATGTGATGTATCCCGCCTTGTTTGAAATGACAAAGTATCCTGAATATAAAAATAATGTATATAGCTTATTAAGTTCTTTGCTTGATTCAGCATTTATAAATTCTCAAGCATATGCCGAACAAAAAAAGGATATTCTCCGTCAGGCAAATGAAGAGTTAAAACGACAAATGGCTTCGGAAGAAAATACAACTCCTGCTTCAAGTGGATCTGATTATGACAATTATGACTATTCAAAATTGGCAGGAGATCAGGCAAAGGGCGCTGTTGAGGAAGCCATGAGAGCGGCGATGGCTGCTGCAAAGGCTACTTCTGATTACAATTCTTCTGGTGATGATGTTGTGAATTGGTCATTATTGAATTATTATAATTTACTTGCTCCATTCTATAGCGAAACAAATGTCAAAACAGCCTTCGACAAAGCGTTTAAATCCAAGAGCAAAAACTTTAAGATCGAACTGATGGGCATCCTGCTCCGGAATAGTATTCCTGTTGCCGATACTACTATTAATTCATATGCTAAAGATCCAAAAACCAGATCTTATTTATACACTACATTTAAAAAATTAAAAAAATCAGATAAAATAAAACCGGAATATTGTACTCAAAATAGTCTTTCCTATTCTTCTTTATACGGGAAAGATGAAGAGTCAAACAAAGCAGATAGTATTCAGTTTATTTGTTCCAAATATATTGTCAGCCGGACAGAAAAAGGATATGTGTATTTTTACAGATCGGTGAATAAAGAAAGCGGACAAGCGTTCATTGATTACTCTGGTTTTCAGCCGACAGATTCTACGGATATTGATATTTATCCGCTTATTTCCTCCAGAAATACAATGGTTGATACGGATTCAACTGTTGAAAAACAGATCAACGATATTTGTTATGAGTTGAGTCTTTATGGAAGAAAAAGAGTGAAGGCAAAACAAAACGGATACAACAATTTATATGGTGATGATTATTAGAAAATGATTAGATTTCCCGGATCATTTATTTTGATACTTTTTTATTCATCCATTCTATATACTTAGGCAATTGCGATACTAAATAATACGGTAAACTTAATAAATGATATTTTTTTCCACTAGCGGTAACAGCCTCTGATTCCAATAAACCACCCGCATAAAAACGAATTGCAATTTTATTTGGCGACTCATCCATAAAAAGATGTAAAGATTTTAATTTGCCTTCTTTTCCAGATTTCACTTCAATCGGAATTAACTTTCCATCATGTGCGATAACGTAATCTACTTCAGCTGTAGAAGTCTTTTTTTCTCTTACCCAAAAATTTAATGCACTAAGAGCATTGTAATTGTTAGACAATAACTCTTGTCCAACCAAATGTTCAATAACAGTTCCCTGATAAACATTGTTTAAGTCAGACGTTCCAATTATTTCTTTTTGTATACCGGCCGAATAATTCATTAAGCCGGTATCCAACAATTGTAATCGAGGAGATTTTTGTGGCTCAGGAATAATTGGCAGTTTCGAACTAACTGTTGGGTAAATTAAACTTAGCAACAATGCTTTCTCTAATGTTCGCAATGCTTCTCCTACTTCCTTTGAATTGTATGTTGATTTACCAAAGCCTTGAAATTTAATTCGTTTTCCTGCTTCATAATAACTCGCCTTAATCACATGTCTTATAATTTGAACTTGCGAATTAGAATGTGCGTATTTTTCAACATCATCAATGTAGGATGAAATTAATGACTCGTACAAAGAACTTAAAGAGGTAAGATCTTTATTTGCCGCATATTCTTTTACTATTTCGGGCATTCCACCAATTAATGCATAGGTATGAAAAAGGGTTAATAGTTTTTCGTGAGCAAATGATTTTATTGGAATTTTATTCATCTGTTCTAACGCAGCCTTTTCACCAATGGCTTCCAAAAATTCAATGAAAGAAACAGGACGAACAACTAAAAACTCAACCCTGCCAACCGGAAAACTTAACTTGTTATCGAAAATTGTTTCGAGCAAGGACCCGGCAGAAATAACTGGAATCTCAGGCATTTGTTCATAGAAAAACCGCAAAATATTAAATGCTTGTGGCACTTCCTGAATTTCATCTATAAACAATAATGTCTTTTTCTTTTTAGAATACTCTTTGCCTTTTAAAAAGAACAATGTCTGAACCAATGTATCTAAATCCTTAAATTCCTCAAATGGCTTACGATCTGCAGGAAGCTCTAAGTTTAAATAAATATATTGCTCAAACTTTTTAGCAAATTGATTTACTATAGTCGTTTTTCCAACTTGTCTGGCACCTCTAATGACTAAAGGCTTTCTGTTTTTCTTCTTAGCCCATTTTTCGAGCTCTTGTACTACTGTTCTATTAAACATGTCACAAAGTTAGGGTAATATTTTGTAATATTTAATCCAAAGTTAGGGTAATATTTAATAAAATAATACCCAAAGTTAGGGTAATATTTATAAACAAAGGCCAAAAGTTAGGGTAAATAAACATCATTAATTTTATATAATGCTAATAATCAGAACTTTATATTATTATTAGTTTACACAAACTCAACCCTTGAAAAACAGATCAACGATATTTGTTATGACTTGAGTCTTTATGGAAGAAAAAGAGTGAAGGCAAAACAAAACAGTTATAATAATTTATACGGTGATGATTATTAGAAAACTACTTCACAATAATTCTTCCCAGAATATTATTAAAAACTTTATAAGCATTTTGTAAAGAAATGTTCGTTTGCAAAAGCGTCATTAACTCTTCTTCCGGTGGATTATCCTTTATCCGTTTTTGGATATTATAGATCATCATTTCCAGCTTGCGGCACTTCAATGTGTAAATAGCTTTATAAGCGGAGTGTTTTAAAATATCTATTTCTTTTGGCGGATAAATGCCGTGTTGTTCCCAATTGGAAAGAAAATATGGCTCACTGATCAAATCAATTGTGAGGGAACTGAGTGCACTATTTTCATGATTGATAAAATAGTTGATATCAGGTATGGCATCTTTTTCTAAGTGCTCAACAAATTCATTGTAAGCCGTATTGTATAATAAATTTTCTAAAATAATCGTGTCATTTTTTAATTCCTGAATTATCACATAGGCCACAGACACGTCTACTTCTATAGGTTCTCCGGATTCATTCTCACTGTCAATTTTTATGAGGCTGCCTCCGTAATTAATTAATAAACGAATGATCTCTCTTTCCTGATGTTCCGCATCAGCGATCGTATGCTCTTTCTTTTCTACAAATGATTCAAGATGAGAAGCAGCATCAGCTCCCTCTCCTTCGGATGGGGTGAGGTGTTGATTCCGTTTATCATTGAAATTTTTATTACGGATCTTATTTAACTCGCTCAATAAGATCTGCTCATCCACATCCATGATGCGGCTGCATTCTTTCACATACACAGAGCGATAGATTGCATCCGGAATAAGTGCAATGCTCTCCACAATTTTTTTAATAGCCTCTGCTTTTCTCAAAGGATCATTATTTGTCCCTTTTGTAAGAATACTTGCTTTATAGGAAATAAAATTCTGAGCATTCGTGACAATAAAATCTTTTAGCTCCTGTGTGCTGACTTTTTTAGAATACGAATCCGGGTCATCACCATCAGGAAAAAGTAGAACCTTAACATTCATTCCTTCTTCCAGCAAAAGATCGATTCCTTTTAATGCAGCATTTATTCCTGCCTGATCACCATCATACGAAATAATTATATCATTCGTAAACCGTTGTATCAGTTTTATTTGACCGGCTGTTAATGCCGTTCCGCTACTTGCTACCACGTTTTCAACTCCCGCTTGGTGCATCGCGATCACATCCATATAACCTTCTACAAGGAAACAGAATTTCTCTTTTTGAATCGCATTCTTCGATTGAAACAATCCATACAAGACATCACTCTTGTGATAAATTTCTGTTTCAGGGGAGTTTACATATTTCGCAACTTTTTTGTCGCTCCGTAATGTTCTTCCTCCAAATGCAATAACTCTTCCGCTTTGGTTTTGGATCGGAAACATTACTCGTCCCGAAAAACGGTCGATATAGCGCGTTTCAGCAGCCTTCACCGGAATTTCAGATTCTTCCGGATTTGTTTCGGGTTCATTTTTGAACTCAATGGTAAGTCCCGCTTTTACGAGATATTCTGTTTTATAACCCGTGGCAATTGCAATATCTGTGAAAGCGGTACGCTGATTTATGCTGTAGCCGAGTTGAAATTTTTGAATGATGTCTTCTCTTAATCCTCGTTCCTTAAAATAGCCTAAGCCAATGGATTTGCCTTCATCCGTATTATATAGGTTTTCAGAAAAATGTTTTTGAGCGAAGGAGGAAACTACTAATAAACTCTCTCTGTCATTTTGAAATTGAACCTGTTCAGGCGTTTGTTCTTCTTCGGTAATTTCAATGTTATATTTTTTTGCGAGATAACGCAAAGCATCGGGGTAAGTCAATTTATCATGCTCCATGATAAAGTTGATGGCGTGTCCGCCTTTACCACAGCCGAAACATTTGTAAATGCCTTTTGCTGGGGAAACATAAAAAGAAGGTGTTTTCTCATTATGAAAAGGGCAACAGCCAATTAAATTCGCTCCGCGTTTTTTCAGCGAAACGTAATCGGCAACCACTTCTTCAACACGGGCGGCTTCAAAAATTTTATCTATGTCTTCCTTATGTATCATTTCACAATAAAATTTTCTCTAATTTTTAATCATAAACCTCACAGAAAATAAAGATCTTTTTTATCATAAAATCATAAAAGATCTGCGTTCCTATTCCGATAGTCTTTTGGAAAATCAAGTTTTATATTATTGCATAAGATTTCTCGCCCTTCGACTCTGCTCAGGGTGACAAACGTAATGACAATAAAGCTTATCCAAAAGGATTGCTAATTTACGAAAAAAATGTGTTTAAATAAGGAATTATTTTCCTGTCAAACGGGCGATGGCACGCTGGCTATCTTCGTTGTTTGGATTGAGCTTCAAGGATTTTTTGTAATTGGTGATCGCCAATTCTTTTTGTCCCATCTGACGGTAGGTTTCTCCTAAGCCATGATATACTTCCCAGGAGTCGGGGTACTGTAATTCGTTATGCTTAAAAAGTTTATAAGCATCTTCTGTTTTTCGTGCTTTTAATAATTGAAAGCCTACATCATTAACATGGTCATTATCAATTGTAGACTTGTTTGGTGTCAATCCACTTAGTTCGATTTGAACTGTTTTGATTTTTGAAATAAAGTAATCGAAAGGGATAACGCCATCCACAAAATCGTTCTCATATTTTGTGATGCAATTTCCGAGATAAGTACAATCGTTGTATGGTGCACATTTGCATGTCGCATATGAATTGAACATCCTGTCGCCATCGATCAAAAAGACAGAATCTTTGTTTTGCATGATCATCTGATCGAAATTACAAAAGGCTGCTAAGGCGAGCTGCGAGTAGTTTTGAGAAGCATTTTTAAATCCGCCATACGTTGTTTGCCAAACTGTTTGTATCAATTGCATTCCTCCTTCGGATGGATTTATTTTTCTGATAACGCCTGCAACATTTCCTGCTCCTGCATGATAGGAATGTAGCACTAACAGTCGAAACCAAAGGTCAGTTTCGTTGTACGGTACGTGTGCACTATCTAACATTGCTTTTGTGTATGGAATACAAATCCTGCTTAATAAACGTGAAGCGCCCATTGCCGATTTTTCGATATTGGTGCGTTCATCGATAGTTGAATTTACTATCAATCCTTGTTTGCGTGCAACCGCTTTCATCAATTGAAAAGGACCATTCGCTCCTACTGTTGATTTGGTATTCATTTTACCCGGACTCTCGATTAGCAATATCGCTTGCGCATACCAAGGATCAACGCCATTTTGCTTGAACACATCAATAGAACGATTGATGGTAGGCATCACTTTTTTAAATTCATAAAAATCTTTTTTCCCTGCAGTAACTAAAATACTTATGCTATCAGGAATGTTGTTCGATTGACGTATGCTGTCTCTATAAGAGTTTCTTTGAACATCGTTTAATTTACTCCATTCATTTACGGAAATTTTCTCCAACACTTTCCTGCTCGCAGCAACGCTGATTATAGCGGAGTCGGGCGGAAGGTTCATGATCTGCTGCCAAAATTTTGGCTGAGGTAAATTTTGCCAGCCTTCAGTATAGATGTTGGAATTGTTGATGAATTTCATTTTGGTCACATCGTTGTAACCGACAACATATTTTTCAACGACCGGCACATTGGAGAATGATTTTTGTGCTTTTGCTGGAACGTATGCTGACATCATTCCACAAATGAAAAGCGCCTTCGATAGAAATTGATATGTTTGTTTATGATTATTCAAAATTCAACTATTATTTTTATAAAAATAGGTTTCTATATGATCTCATCCACAAATATCCTGCAAACTTTTAAACAAACCTTTTCAACAATATACATGTTCTAACGATTATATCATAAAGATGTTGCATTTTTTTATTCGACTTGCTTTTCCAATGTATATCGTTCAAATAAAAACGTTGGTCGAAACTGACTAGCCAGCTTGCAGGATATGTTTTTTGAAGAATTCATATTTACTATGACTTTTGACGTATTTTAATCAATTCTATTACTACAAAAATCTACCTTTTTATATAATATATTTACTTACTTTTGTTTCGCAAAAAAATTAAAAACTATTATTATGGCAACAGATAGATTTGAAGCTCATGACTATTATTTAATGGATGAGCTATTAACAGATGAACATAAATTAATTCGTGAAACTACCCGTGCTTGGGTGAAGAAAGAGGTTTCTCCGATTGTTGAGGAAGCCTGTCAAAATGCTAAATTTCCAAAACAATGGATCAAAGGTTTAGCGGATGTTGGAGCATTTGGCCCGTATATACCTACTAAATATGGTGGTGCAGGATTAGATCAGATTTCTTACGGAATAATAATGCAGGAATTAGAGCGAGGCGACAGTGGTTTGCGTTCAACAGCTTCTGTTCAAAGTTCATTGGTGATGTATCCAATTTATACATTTGGATCTGAAGAGCAACGAATGAAATATCTGCCAAAATTGGCAACTGGTGAAATGATGGGTTGTTTTGGATTGACTGAGCCTGACCATGGTTCAAATCCTAGTGGAATGATCACAAATATCAAAGATAAAGGCGACCATTATTTATTGAATGGTGCTAAAATGTGGATCTCTAACTCTCCTTTTGCTGATATAGCAGTTGTTTGGGCAAAGGATGAAGCAGGCGATATTCGCGGAATGGTAGTGGAAAGAGGTATGGAAGGGTTTACAACTCCTGAAACTCATGGTAAATGGAGTTTACGTGCCAGCGCAACCGGAGAATTGGTTTTTGCAAATGTGAAAGTGCCAAAAGAAAATATCTTCCCTACAATTAAAGGTTTAAAAGGCCCATTGAGCTGCTTAAATTCTGCTCGTTTTGGAATAGCCTGGGGCGCAATTGGTGCTGCAATGGACTGTTATGATTCAGCTTTGCGTTATTCTAAAGAACGTATTCAGTTTGGAAAACCTATTGGCGGATTCCAATTAACACAAAAGAAATTAGCTGAAATGATCACTGAGATCACCAAAGCACAATTGCTGACATGGAGATTAGGTGTTTTGAAAAATGAAAATCGTGCTACTCCTGCACAGATCTCTATGAGCAAAAGAAACAATGTGAATATGGCATTGCAAATTGCTCGTGAGGCACGTCAGATACACGGTGGAATGGGAATTACAGGTGAATATCCGATCATGCGTCACATGATGAATTTAGAGTCTGTTATTACGTATGAAGGGACCCACGACATTCACTTGTTGATCACAGGAATGGATGTTACTGGAATTAACGCATTTGGATAATTATAATGTAGAATAATTTAACGCCCTGATACTAAATAATCAGGGCGTTTTTTATTGTTTTTATAGCCGGATCCAATAAAATCAGGGCATTCTTCCCATCTTATAAGTAAAATGTGTAGTTCAATTGCTAATTTTAGAAAATAGTTTATGTATAATAAGTCTAAATAGGGACTACTTTTGTATATGTTATTAACTTATTGAATGGAATATTTAGGATTTTTTGCTGCAATTTTAATTGGTGTATTGTTAGGTTTGGTTGGTGCCGGTGGCTCGATCCTTACTATTCCTGTATTGGTATATTTAATAGGTATTGAGCCGGTTAATGCTACTTCGTATTCTCTTTTCATTGTTGGCGTTTCTGCATTTATTGGCGGACTGGGATATTTGAAAAGTAATCTGATCTGCCTGAAAACAATGGTAGTATTCGGATTCCCTTCTGTAATCAGCATCTTCTTCACCCGCAAATATCTATTACATGCTATTCCTGACCACTTGTTTACATTTGGATCTGTCAACATTTCAAAAAATGCCGGACTGATGATTTTATTAGCGGTATTGATGATAGTGGCTTCCTATACGATGATCAGAAAATCATCAAATGTAAAAATGGATTTGCACAAACACAATAATGAGCAGTACCGTTATTTTCTAATTTTTCAACAAGGCGTTATCGTTGGAGCGTTGGTTGGATTGGTTGGAGCTGGCGGCGGATTCTTAATTATACCTGCATTGGTGGTATTGGCGAAATTGCCCATGAAAAGAGCCGTTGGCACCTCTTTAGCGATCATTGCATTAAATTCTTCCATCGGATTTTTAAGCGATTTTGGTACGCATCAATTCGACTGGCAATTCTTATTTATTTTTTCCGGATTTGCAATTGTTGGCATTACTATTGGGAGCTATCTAACAAAATTTATTAGTGGAGCAAAACTAAAACCGGGATTCGGATGGTTTGTTTTGATCATGGGAATTTATATAATCAGTAAGGAACTTTTTTTCAGTAAAATGGTTTAAAAATGAAATTATCATTATTTAATAACTTTGTAAAAATTTAAAATATGTATATAGAACAACTTTATACTGGGTGTTTATCTGAAGCGGCTTATTATATTGAGTCGGATGGTGAAGCCGCTATTATCGATCCTTTGCGTGAAACAGACCCGTATATTACATTAGCGAATAATCGTAATGCAAAAATAAAATATGTTTTTGAAACGCATTTTCATGCTGATTTTGTGTCCGGTCATATTGATCTTGCCAGAAAATCAGGTGCATCAATAGTTTTTGGACCTACCGCACAAACCACATACGAAGCTGTAATTGCAAAAGATGAAGAGATTTTTGCTATCGGAAAAATAAAAATAAAAGTATTACACACTCCCGGTCATACGATGGAGTCTGCTTGTTTTTTGTTGATTGACGAGAACGGAAATAATAATGCAGTATTTACCGGTGATACATTATTTGTTGGGGATGTTGGTCGTCCGGATCTTGCCATCAAAAGCGATCTTACAATTGATGATCTTGCTGGAATGCTATACGATTCTTTGAATTCTAAAATAAAAACGCTTGCCGATGACGTGATTGTTTATCCGGCACACGGCGCAGGTTCTTCTTGCGGAAAAAATATAGGGAAAGAAACTTTTTCAACTATCGGCATCCAGAAAAAATTGAATTATGCAATGCAGCCAATGAGTAAACAGGAGTTTATAAGAGCTGTTACGGATGGATTAGCTGCAGCTCCAAATTATTTTGCAATGGATGCCAAACTTAATAAAGAGGGATATTTAAGTATTGATGAGGTTATCAGAAGAAATTCGAAGGCGCTTTCTGTTGAAGAATTTGAATCTGAAATTTCACATGGTGCCTTGGTATTAGATGTAAGAACACCGGACGATTTTGAAAACGGATATGTCCCCTCAGCAATAAATATTGGATTAAACGGTCAGTACGCTCCTTGGGTTGGCGCACTATTAGATGCAAAAATTCCTTTGATATTAGTAACCGATGAAGGAAAGGCTGAAGAGGCAGTTTTGCGGTTGGCTCGTGTAGGATACGAAAATGTAAAAGGGTATCTTAAGGGTGGAATTAGTACCTGGAAGAATGCAGGAAAAAAATTGGAAACGATCGATAGTATTTCAGCACAAGAATTTGTCGGGAAAATAAATTCTTCAAGCAATATTATTGATGTTAGAAAATTGGGTGAAGTGGAAAATGGTATGATCGAAAATGCACAACATATTTGTTTATCCAAATTTCAAAATGAAATGCATACCTTAGATAAAAATAAACATTACTTTGTACATTGTGCCGGTGGATATCGTTCAATGATGGCTGTTTCAATCATGAAGCGAAATGGCTTTAACAAGATCACAAATGTTGCAGGTGGAATGGGGAAGATACAGGAAACCGGAATAAAATTAGTTCAACCATTAACAGTTTAATAAAAATCAAATAAAAAATAGAAAAATGAAAAAACTACTTATTGTATTAATTGCTCTTGTTTCGATAGTGAATGTGAGTAATGCGCAGACTAAAAATGCTGTGGTAACAAATCTTTCTTCGGAGCGATTTAAAGCGATCATTGAGAATGATAAAAATGGAGTTATTTTAGACCTGAGAACAACAGATGAAATAACTAAAAAAGGATATATTAAAGGAGCGGTTCAGCTTGATTTTTTGGCAAAAGATTCAGAAAAGCAAATTGACAAATTAGATAAAAATAAAACATATTATATTTATTGTGCTGCCGGTGGAAGAAGTTCTGATTGTGCTGAGTATATGGAGAAAAATGGTTTC
Organism: Bacteroidota bacterium; assembly: GCA_947476185.1. GTDB lineage: Bacteria > Bacteroidota > Bacteroidia > 2-12-FULL-35-15 > 2-12-FULL-35-15 > 2-12-FULL-35-15. The sequence continues at coordinate 87,094 of CANJPX010000005.1, read as the reverse complement.
AAGAGAGTATTCAATCTTGAAAAGGGTATTTCTGACTGGTTGTCAAAAGGGTATCCTGTAGAAAAGAAATAGTAGTATTTATCTTTCCAGACTCCGCTCAGAGTGAATAAGCATTTCTGTTTATTTTACTTTGGCCGGGGTCTTTTTAATTTATTATTCCTTCTTCTTTTATTTTTATATCGAAGCTTTTGATGTTGTCAAATTTTAATTGCGTGCACTCTTTTTTTTCTAACACTTTTAAGGGACCTTGCCATGAACCTAAAAAGTCATCCCTGGAAAGATCATCGTGGTCGAAAACTCCAAGACCAATGCTGTCATTTTTGAAATAATGATATAAATTAAAAGTGTCTTGTTCTGTATATCTGTCTGTTGAAGGTTCATAAGGCGTTTGTGCATAGTATTCATTTGTTGGATAACGGATGGTCCAATAGATATCAGGATAACTGCTTTTCCATAAAGTATTGTCCATCCCTGCCGGTGAAAAGGTAGAGTCGTTTCTCAATACCAAGCCTTGTCCGTATATGATACTTTTATAAATTTCAGGAACATCAATTGCGAATTTAACTCTTGCATTCAGTAAAGGTTTAACTGCATAGAGTCTGTAATACTTACCTGAACTGTCTTTTTGGTATGAATCATTTGTGAATACAGTTTGTGATATGGCTAATTCAATGGTTTGTTTTCCTTTTTTTAAATTATGAAATGCGTAAAAAGGAATTTCAATTTGTAGATTATTATCGTTCTGTAAATTGATTGTGTCAGAAGAAATGTGTAATCTGTTTCGTAAGTTGGAAGAGTCGGTTACCCAGCGAAGAGTGTTTTTTAAGGAACAGTAGTTGGAGAAAATAAGTTGACCATTATTAAAAAAGTCGAAATTAAAAGCCGTTTTAAAAAGCGTGTCATTGTATTTTGTATTGATAGGGAAAGGAAATTTTTTTAAATCATCAATTTTGAAATTCAACTGAATATATAATTTGTTGTTCATGGAATCGATAGAGAAAGAGGAATTTTTTTTATTGAAAAATGCAGATTTTTGAAGGATGCTATAATCTACTTTTTTTAATGTATTTATGGAAGGGCTGTTATTAGAGCAACCGGAGGAAAAGAAGATGATGGAGAAAAAAATAATAAAACATTTAAAATTATTCATGGCTCTATATTTTAGAATAAAGGTAATGAAATAAAAAAACCGGCTCTTGCAGAAAGAACCGGTTTCATTTTTGATCGGGATCAATAATTAATCTTTACAATTAGCAACCAAATATTCACGGTTCATTCTGGCAATATTTTCTAAAGAAATTCCTTTCGGACATTCAATTTCGCAAGCTCCTGTGTTTGTACAGCTTCCAAATCCTTCAAGATCCATTTGAGCAACCATATTTTTTACACGAGCAGTCGCTTCAATTTTTCCTTGAGGCAATAAGGCAAATTGAGAAACTTTTGCAGCAACAAATAACATGGCAGATGCATTTTTACATGTAGCTACGCAAGCGCCACAACCAATACATGCTGCAGCATTAAAAGATGCATCTGCATCATCTTTTGGAATTGGTAAACAGTTTGCATCTTGCGCTGTTCCTGTGTTTACAGAAACGAATCCTCCTTTTGACTGAATTCTTTCAAATGCAGTACGGTCTACTGTTAGATCTTTTATTACAGGAAATGCTTGTGCTCTCCATGGTTCAACAACGATTGTGTCGCCGTCTTTAAAAGAGCGCATATGCAATTGACAAGTAGTGATACCCGTTTTCGGACCATGAGCACGACCATTGATGACCATGCTACACATTCCGCAAATACCTTCGCGACAATCGTGATCGAACACGATCGGACTTTCATTTTTGCTTACCAGTTGTTCGTTCAATACATCAAACATTTCCAAAAATGACATATCGGGTGAAATGTCTTTTACTGGATATGTAACCAATTGACCTTGTTCTTTTCCGCTGTTCTGACGCCAGATCTTCAGCGTTAAATTCATATTTCCACTCATAATTTTTATTTTTTTCTCGGTGCGACTCTTTTTCTGTGTTTACTCTGTATTGTTTTTTTCAATACAGAATTTATTCTAGTTTCACAGAGTGTTTTTATTTATAAGAACGTTGTGCAATTTTAATTGTTTCGAATTTTAATTCTTCTTTGTGCATTTCGTAGGTGTAATTGCCTTTGTATTCCCATGCAGCAACATATGCAAATTCATCATCTTTTCGCAATGCTTCGCCTTCTTCAGTTTGGGATTCAATTCTGAAATGTCCGCCACATGATTCAGAACGATTTAATGCATCCATGCACATTAATTCTCCTAATTCAAGGAAATCAGCTACACGACTAGCTTTCTCTAATTCAGGATTCATTTCATCTGGTTTCCCTGTAACACGAAGATCTTTCCAGAACTCATCACGTAATTCGCGTATCTCAACAATTGCTTCTTTCAATCCTTTCTCGTTACGGGCCATTCCGCATTTTTCCCACATGATCTTTCCTAAACGTTTGTGGAAATGATCCACTGATTTACTTCCTTTTATTGCAAAGAATTTATTGATCTGCGCTTGTGCTTCATTTTCAGCAGCCACAAATGCTTCATGTGTTGTAGGGATCGGTTTCACAGCGATCTCTTTAGATAAGTAAGCTCCTATTGTATAAGGAATTACAAAGTATCCATCGGCTAAACCTTGCATCAATGCTGATGCTCCAAGACGGTTAGCGCCATGGTCAGAGAAATTCGCTTCACCTAAACAATATAATCCTTGTACCGTTGTCATTAAATTATAATCTACCCACAATCCACCCATTGTATAATGCACAGCGGGGTAAATACGCATTGGAACTTCATACGGATTTTCACCTGTGATCTGTTCATACATGGTAAATAAGTTACCATATTTTTCTTCCACCACTTGTTTACCAAATTCTTTTAATTGTGCAGGTGTTGGATTTTCAATGCTCAATTTTTTCGCCTGACTTTTTCCAAAACGATCGATAGCTGCTTTGAAATCCAAGAATACTGCCATTCTTGAAGCTCCAACTCCATGTCCTTCGTCACAACGCTCTTTTGCAGCACGCGATGCAACATCACGTGGCACTAAATTTCCAAATGCCGGATATCTGCGCTCTAAATAATAATCTCTTTCTTCTTCAGGTATTTCATTTCCTTTTCTTATATCATCTTTTTTCTTCGGAACCCAGATACGTCCATCATTACGCAATGATTCACTCATCAATGTTAATTTTGATTGATGATCACCAGATACTGGAATACATGTCGGATGAATCTGTGTAAAGCAAGGATTGCCAAAGAATGCTCCTTTTTTATGTGCTTTCCAAGCAGCAGTTGCATTACAGCCCATTGCATTTGTAGAAAGATAAAATACATTTCCGTATCCACCCGTACATAATAATACTGCATGTCCGAAATGACGTTCTAATTTTCCTGTTACCATATCACGTGCAATGATGCCACGTGCTTTATCATCAATCTTAACGACTTCCAACATTTCGTGACGAGCATACATATCAACCGTTCCTAATCCGATCTGACGATTCAATGCACTGTATGCTCCTAATAATAATTGTTGTCCAGTTTGTCCGGCAGCGTAAAACGTACGTTGAACCTGTGTTCCGCCGAATGAGCGGTTACTTAACATTCCGCCATATTCACGTGCCAAAGGAACTCCTTGAGCAACACATTGATCAATGATGCTGTTACTTACCTCCGCCAAACGATAAACGTTTCCTTCGCGGGCACGGTAATCGCCACCTTTTACTGTATCATAAAATAAACGGTAAATGCTATCACCATCATTTTGATAGTTTTTTGCAGCGTTGATACCTCCTTGTGCAGCAATAGAGTGTGCTCTACGTGCAGAGTCCTGATAGCAGAATACTTTTACCTTGTAACCGAGTTCGGCAAGAGAAGCAGCAGCAGAAGCTCCTGCAAGGCCGGAACCAACTACAATGATTTCTAAATTTCTTTTGTTTGAAGGATTAACAAGTGCAACAGAGGCTTTATATTTTGTCCACTTTTGCTCTACGTTTCCTTCCGGAATTTTACTATCTAATTTTGACATATGTTTTGAAATCTAAAGTTCAATAAATAATTTTTATAATCGGGAAACCCATTTTATTTTATAAGACCCAAATACAAAGTAATTGGCATGGATGCAAAAAGTAAAGTGATCAGAACGGCATACCAAAATCCGCATGCTTTAATTGCAGGTGTGTATTTTTTGTGATTCAAACCGAATGTTTGAAAGGCCGATTGGAAGCCGTGTAACAAGTGATAAAACAACGAAACCAATCCTAATAAATAAACTGCCACAATTATCGGATTGGCGAATACTGTTTTTAAACTTTCAAAGGTGTTGTGTTCTTCACCCTTAAATACAGCTATTTTTGTAGGAACCCAAAAATTTGCCAAATGCACAATTAAAAACATTAATAATAATGTTCCTAAAAGTCCCATGGAACGGGAATACCATTTGCTGCTAACAGCTGAATTTTGAACAGCATATTTTTGTGGACGAGCTTTTCCATTTTGTAATGTCAAAATTAAAGCTTGAACAACATGTAAAATAATACCAAGAAACAAACCAACTTCAACTACACGAATGATGATATTGTTTGCCATGAAATGTGCCGCCATGTTAAATGTTACGCCTCCGTCATTAAAATAAATGCAGGCATTAATTAAAACGTGAACTACTAAAAAGGAAATTAGAAACAAGCCTGTTAAGCCCATTAAGAATTTTTTCCCGATGGATGACGTTAAAAAGTTTGGTGATGTATTACTCATAATAGTAGAATTATATTATTCAATTTTTTTTTCGCAAACAAAACTACACAAAAGATTGACATTTAAAAATGCGAAAAGTTAACATATTTAGGTGTTTAGTTCATAAAAGCGTATTCTTGAAATAGAATATCAATCTCCTGAATTGCTTTTTTGTCAATGAAATAGCAATGTTTTCATTCCAAAATTCAAAAATATACGTGGTTTTATAATTCCAAAATTTAGATTAGTTTATATCCAATTTAAATAAGAAAAATTCATAATAATTTTTAGACATTAAAACATTTTTAATGTTGTTAAGTGTCTGTAATACAGTCAGTTCTGTTTTTTTTAATAAAATTCTCAATATTGTACTACATTCGTGCAACCAAATATGGTTTTTTATCATCTACCAATAACAATAATTTTGCTCTCAATTACACTAAATTGACGACTATTTAAAATAAATTATAATGATAAAAAGTAAATTATTTTTCGGTTTAACATTGTTTTCAGTGTTATTTTTTTCTAATTCAAAAACACTAACTGCTCAGATGGTTGGGCCTGATGCATATATTCAAGGGACAAGTGTCGAACTTGGTGTTCGTGGTATTGGTGGGTTTGAAGGGATTGATGTATTGACTTCTCCTGTTCCTGCAGGGATGCACTTACGTTCATCAAATAATTTATTTGGTTTCGTTGCAAATCCTCAGGTAAATGCCTGGGCAACTTTTGATGGAGACTTTTTTACTCCTGGTAGTCCTGAAAATGGTTGGGGATATGAGATAGGAACAACAGGTGTTGGTAAAGGAAATAACTGTTCGTGGTTACAAGAGATAAATGGTGCAATAACAGGTTGGTCACATACTTTCAATTGTTATTCTGTTAATTGGGAAGGTGACGACATGTCGGGTGGAACCAATTTGCATTTTAAGATCAATTACTTTTTGCAACAAACAGATCTGTATTATACAACAACAGTTTCAATAACAAATAATACTGCAGCAACAATTCCTGACATGTATTATTACAGAAATTTTGACCCGGATAATAACGAAGAGATAGGATTCGATTTCACTACTCAAAATACAATTGTTTCGGAGCCCGGATTTGGAGGATGTAATGTGGCTCACGTTAGTGCAACCTCTTTGATTCCGGCATCACAGCCTCAATCCTATTGTGGATTAGCTGCCATTGGAGCAAACTGGAGAGCAGATTATGGTGGTTTCAGTAATCGTGACGCATCAGATCTTTGGAATGGTGTTGGTTTCACACAAACTGTTGGATCTACAAACTTTGCCGATGAAGCGATCTCCTTAGCATATCGTATTCAGAATTTAGCTCCTGGTGCAACAGAAACATTTAAGTTTGTTGTTATATTGGATAATGCTTCTGCTACTGCAGCAATCAATAATGTATTGTATTTTGTTTATCCGGGTTCTGCTTCTGCTCCTCCTGCTGTATGTACCCCCTACTCAGATACTGTAAGAACTTGTGGAGGTCCAGTGCCTATTTCAATCAATGGTCCTATTGTTAATGATTATAATTGGACTTGGAGTCCAACAACCGGATTAACTCCAACTACTGGTCCTACGGTTGTTGCTAATCCATCTTCAACAACAACTTATACTGCAACCGGAACACCTATTCTTGGTTGTATCGCTCCTGTTTCATTGACGTTTGTAGTAATGGTTACTCCCGGTGGCGGATTTATGCCGGTGATTACTCCTGTTGCACCCGTCTGTATAACTGATTCTCCATTTAATTTTGTAGCCGATACTCTGGGAGGAATATGGACAGGAACAGGAATTACAAGTCCTACGCTTGGAACCTTCAATCCTGCAACTGCCGGGGCTGGTACTTATATGATTACATATACAACTACAAATTCTTGTTATCCTATTGATACAGTCATGATTACTGTCAATGGTACTAATCCTACCATTGCTCCGGTTGCTCCTATTTGTGCCGGTTCAGCTGCATTCACAATGACTGCTGCATCACCAGGTGGTGTATGGTCCGGGGGTGGTGTTTCTGCCACCGGTGTATTTAATCCGACTACTGCCGGCACATTTACCGTTACGTATACAATATCCGGAGTATGTACTGCTGTGGATACCCAACTTGTGGTAGTAAATCCTACTGTGCCTCCTATTACAGGTATTTCCTACACTTCTCCGGTTTGTATAAGCGCGGCCAACCCTATTTTAACAACAGCGGCAGGCTTCACTTCAGGCGGGGTTTTTGCTTCCACTCCTTTTGGTTTGTCCCTTAGCTCTACAGGAGCTGTAAATTTATCTGCCAGTGCAGCTGGAACCTATACAATAACTTATTCATTTGCAGCAACAGGATGTGGACCGGCAGGTTCGAGTACTGCAACTTTGGTGATCACACCGTTGATCGTTCCTGTTCTTGGATTCACTTATCCTACAGTTTGTGCTACTGATACCGCAGATGCGGCACCTGTTCCCGCTGCTGGTTTTACTACCGGTGGAACATATTCATCAACATCGGGTTTGGTTATCAATAGCACTAGCGGTGTTGTGGATGTCAATGGAAGTACTCCGGGTACCTACACCGTAACGTATGCAGTTGTTGGTTCTTCTGTATTATGCACTGCTTCCGGAAGTAATACAGCAACAATAACAATTAATCCTTTGCCTGTAATATTGCTAAGTGCAGAACAGACAATCTGGGTTGGTCAAAGTACATGGATCTATGCAACAGGTGGTAGTTCTTATTTGTGGAGCCCTTCTTCAGATCTAAGTTGCCCTAATTGTGATAGCACTCTTGCAAGCCCTCCAGAAACAACAACGTACTGTGTTATTGTTAATCAACTTGGCTGTATTGATAGTGCTTGTTTAAAAGTTTACGTTGAGATCCCTTGTCCGAGTAACAGAAATATGGGAATTCCAAATGCATTTTCTCCGAATGGAGATAATGTAAATGATAAATTCTGTTTGGATGGGTGGGCTGATTGTATTAATAAATTTGAAATTGTTATTTTTGACCGTTGGGGTGAAAAGGTTTTTGAATCAAAAGATCCCGATTTCTGCTGGGATGGTATTTACAATGGAAAGGCTTTAGATCCTGGAGTATTTGTTTATTTTGTAAAAGCAACGTATGCTTCTGCAGGGTATACTCCTATAAGTGCCAAAGGGTCGTTTGACGTAAACAGAACAGGGAATATTTCTTTAGTCCGATAAAGTTTTTCTGAGAAAAAGTGATGAAAAGCGTATGAAAAATATTTTTTTTATTTTATGTGGAGTTTTAATTATTGTGACAAGTGCATACTCGCAAGACATGCATTTTTCACAATATGACGAAAACCCTTCTTTGGTTAACCCTGCGTTGACTGGCGTAAATTACGTAATGAGAGCCTCTGTTATTTATAAAGATCAGTGGAGAAGTGTTACTGTTCCTTATAAAACATATGGAGTTTCTTATGATATGAAGTTTAAAGCGAGTAGTTGGGATAAGGTTGACCCATTCAAAACTAAAACATTCAAAAAATCATTCAATAGGCTTTCTGGCGGACTTGCATTTTACAGCGATAAGGCTGGAGATGGGAATATGGGAACGAATCAAGCAAGTCTTTCCCTGGCGTCATTTATAAAAGCTGGAGAGTATTCATTGATTTCTTTAGGCCTGCAAGGTGGAATTGTTCAGAAAACAGTTGACTATTCAAAGTTTGTTTTTTCGAATCAATACAACGGCACAACCGGCTATGATCCGAATATCATTAATGGGGAGCATTACGGTTCTCAAAGTTTTGTTTACCCTGATTTTGCGGCAGGTTTATTATGGAATTATTCTCAGGAAGAAAAATCAATTGGTGAAAACAATCAGATCAAGGCAGATTTTGGCTTTGGTATCTTTCACATCAATAAACCTAAGCAGAAATTTTTGGTTGGAACAAATGAAAAACTATTCTCTAAATATGTCATCCATGGCAAATTGTTGATGGGTATTCCAAATACTAATATTGGATTAGCGCCAAGTTTTCTGGTTGAGGTGCAGGGTCCTAATAAAGAAATAGTTGGAGGTTTGATGATCAAGTATTATTTAAGAGACGATTCAAAATATACGGGATATGTGAAAAGATCTTCAATTGGTTTAGGAGTTGATTATAGATATAAAGATGCTGTGATTGTTGGCTTATTGCTAGAAATGGGACATTATGCGGTTGGTTTGTGTTATGACATAAATACTTCCGCATTAACGAAAGTGAGTACATTAAGAGGTGGTCCGGAAATCATGATCCGTTTTAATTCTACAAACCCTTATCTTTTCCAAAAGCGTTAAAATTCCCCTTTCTTAATTATTGTTATCACTTTTATAGCCTCGGAAAATTATAGGAGGTTATTTTTTTTCTGAAAATTGTCCTTTTGGATTCTCTTTCGAAACCTAATAATGAGATCAACTCATGTCTCTAAAATGTCAAACATATTTATTTTAAGCTTATTTTTGTGCAACTTTTATTGACTTTTATACGTCAAGTGTTTGTACTGAAGTTATAAAAAGAAGTTTTTAGCTGACGAAAAAAATGAATGATCCAATAAGAAATATCAGATTGATTATAATTGCTGCCGTTCTTGCAGTATTTTCAATCTTTCATGCGAATGTTTTGAGAGCTCAAATGGTTGGCCCTGATTCATATCTCAAAGGAAACAGCCTGGAATTAGGAGTTCGCGGGATTGGTGGATTTGAAGGTATTGATGCTTTAATTTCTCCTCCTTTACCTGGAATGCATCTTCGTTCCTCAAATAACTTATTCGGTTTCGTTGCAAATCCCCAATTAAATGCTTGGACAACCTTTGACGGAGATTTTTTTACTCCGGGAAGTCCTGAAAATGGATGGGGTTTTGAAATTGGAACAAGTGGAGGTATCGCCAAAGGAAACAATTGTTCCTGGTTACAAGAAATTGATGGTGCTATTACCAGTTGGAATCAAACGTTTAATTGTCTTACAACGGATTGGGAAGGGGATTATGCCACCGGCACCAATTTACATTTCAAAATAAATTACTTTCTTCAATTGAACGATCTGTATTATACAACTACAGTATCCATTACTAATAATACAGCTGCCGCTATTCCGGATATGTATTATTACAGGAACTTAGATCCTGATAATAATGAAGAGGTAAGTTTCGATTTTACTACACAAAATACAATAGTTAGTCAGCCTGGATCAGGATGCAATTTAGCTCATGTAAGTGCAACGCAGTCTACACCTTGGAGTTCATACATCGGATTAGCGGCAATTGGCGCTAATTGGAGAGCAGATTATGGTGGATTTTCCAATCGTGATGCTTCTGATCTTTGGATTGGCGGTGCTACAGGATCAGGAACATTTACACAAACCGTAGGGTCCACAAATTTTGCTGATGAAGGAATTTCATTGGCCTACCGTATTCAAAACTTACTTCCTGGTGCAACCGAAACGTTTAAGTTCCTGGTAATCTTAGATGCGGCTTCTGCAAATAACGCAATCAACAATGTTTTGTATTTTACATACCCCGGATCCGCAACTGCACCTCCTTCAGTTTGTACACCATGGAATGATACAGTAAGAACTTGCGGTGGTCCCGTGCCAATTTCAATTACAGGTCCTATCGTTAGTGATTATTCCTGGACTTGGTCACCAACGGCAGGTTTGATTCCATCAACTGGACCAAATATTGTAGCAAACCCATCAGTTACCACAACATATACTGCCACCGGAACTCCATTAACAACCTGCGTAAATCCTATTACTATGACATTTGTTGTTGAGGTGACACCTGGTGGTGGAAACAATCCTATGATCGTTCCTGTCGCACCCGTCTGTCAGACATCTCCTGCGTTTAACCTCTCAGTCGATTCCCTTGGTGGAACATGGCTCGGTACAGGAATTACCAATAGCACTTTAGGTACATTTAACCCTGCATCAGCAGGTCCCGGAACGCATTTGATCACATATTATACAAGTAATTTTTGTAATAATACAGATACTTTACTTATAACCGTATTGGGAACAGCGAGCGCAACCATCACTCAGCCTGCTGCCGTATGTGAAAACTCAGCACCCTTCAATTTGACTGCTGCAGCAACGGGTGGAACATGGTCCGGCACAGGTATTACAAATGCCTCGTTGGGAACATTTGACCCTACAACTACCGGTGCATTTACTATTCAGTATGACATTGCGGGTTCTTGCCCGTCAACTGACACTGTTATTGTTACTGTAAATCCAATTTTTGATGCAACAATTACACAGCCTGCTCCAATTTGTGTGGCCTCACCAGCATTTAATCTTTCGGCTATTGATATCGGCGGAACATGGACAGGTATTGGAATAACCAGCGCAGCAAGTGGTACATTTAATCCTGCTACTGCCGGTGTTGGACCGCATCTGATCACGTATACTATTTCAGGACCTTGTCCGGCAACAGATACCGTTATTGTAACCGTTTTGGCTGTTTACAATGCAACAATTACAAATGTGAGCCCTATGTGTATCACTGCTCCAGCATTTAACATGAGTGCTGTTTCACCTGGTGGAACATGGACAGGCACAGGAATTACGAATGCGGCAACAGGAACCTTTGATCCTGCCACTGCCGGTGCCGGAGTGCATGTTATTACATATACCATTTCCGGATTATGCGGTACAAGTGATACTGAAATGGTAACTGTTATTCCTTTGCCTGTGATATCTTTGGTTGCTGATACTACAAAAGGATGCGCACCCACAACTATCTCTTTTATTGGTTATACTGATCAAACAGGTGGTACCTATGCATGGGATTTTGGTGTTATAACCACGCTGACGGATACTTCAAGTGCAGCAACTCCCTCTTATCAATATGTGACAGCAGGAATTTATACTGTTTCAATGACCTATACTAATTCTATTGGATGTGTTAGCGATACTGTCAGCAATAATCTGATCACTATTTATGCCAAGCCTATTGCTGGATTTTCCTCATTTCCTCAATCGGCGGATATATTAGAGCCTACCGTTAATTTTCTTGATCAAAGCATAAGTGTCGGAGCGATCACAAACTGGAGTTGGACATTTGAGCCGGGAGCAACTTCTATTCAGCAAAATCCTACCTACATTTATTCTGCTGCAGGTGCTTATTCTGTTGAATTGATCATAACGAATGTGAATGGTTGTATGGACACTGTCGACAATTATGTCATCATAGATCCTGTATATTTGTACTATGCACCAAATGCCTTTACTCCGGATGGAGATGGATTGAATGATGTGTTTATGGTAAAGGGAGAAAGTATTGACCCTAATAATTTTGAAATGTTAATTTTCGACCGCTGGGGTGAAAAGATCTTCAGGTCCACCGATATTAATACCGGATGGAATGGAGCAAAAAATAACTCAGGTACTGTTGTTGAGCAAGGAGTTTATGTATACAAGGTTGTATTAAAAGATTGGGCGGGTAAACGCCATCAATACATTGGACACGTGACAATTGTAAAATAAATGTTATAATCCTATTAGATAAAAGAAAAACCTCTGCAAATGCAGGGGTTTTTCTTTTTGATTGAAATTATTATATTTACAGAAATAATGAGAGCATACCGATCATTATTAAATACCTTCCTTTCAAACAGAACAAATAATAATGCATATGATATATTAACCATATGACAAATAAATAAAATAAAACTTATGAAATATTCAGCCATCGACAACAACTTATTTATCGAAAACCGCAAACGTTTTGCAGCGAATTTAAAACCAAATTCTATTGCTCTTTTTACCAGCAATGATATTTTACCAACCAATGCCGATGGTTCGATCGGCTTTGTACAAAATTCAGATCTTTTTTATTTAACAGGTGTTGATCAAGAAGAAACGATGTTATTGATCTATCCGGATGCAGTTAACGGAACACACAAAGAAGTTTTGTTTGTGAAAGAAACAAGTGAGCTCATGGCTATTTGGGAAGGTGCTAAATTAAATAAGGAGCAAGCAACTGCAACGTCAGGAATAAAAAATGTAATGTGGAATCATGGTTTCGATACTTTTTTGAAATCAGTGATCTTTCAGGCAGAGCATGTTTATTTAAATAGCAACGAACATAGCAGAAGAAGTATTGATACTGAAACAGCTGAAATGCGTTTCAATAAAATTTTTATTGCAAAACATCCTTTGCACAAAATTGAGCGCTCTGCTCCGATCATGCATAAGTTGCGCGCTATCAAGTCGAAATATGAAGTAGATCTGATCCAACAAGCTTGCAATATCACTGAAAAAGGATTTCGCAGATTGTTGAAATTTGTGAACCCGGGTGTAACAGAATATCAGATTGAAGCGGAGTTGATCCATGAATTTGTTTCGAACCGTTCACGCGGATTTGCATACGGTCCAATCATCGCTTCCGGAAAAAATGCATGTGTGTTACATTACATTGATAATAATAAAGAATGCAAAGCAGGGGAAGTGATCTTGTTGGATGTTGCTGCGGAGTATGGAAACTATGCAAGTGACCTTACACGTTGTTTACCGGTTAGCGGAAAATTTACTGCACGACAAAAACAAGTATACAGCGCCGTATTACGTGTGATGAAAGGAGCAACAGCAATGTTAACTGTTGGAAATAATATTCCTGATTATCACAAAGCTGTCGGAGCGATAATGGAAAAAGAATTGGTTGACCTTGGATTGATCACCATGGATGATATCAAAAAACAAAATCCTGACTGGCCTGCATTCAAAAAATATTTCATGCATGGAACTTCTCATTTTATGGGATTGGATGTACACGATGTAGGAGATTTCAACCGAAAGCTGGAAGCAGGAATGGTGTTTACATGTGAACCAGGAATTTATATTCCTGAAGAAAATCTCGGCATCCGTTTAGAAAATGATATTTTAGTTACAGAAAAAGGACCTTTTGATTTTATGAAGAGTATTCCTTTGGAAGCAGAAGAAATAGAATCATTGATGAATTAATAATGTGCTGAGGTGCAAATGTGAAGATTTACCAATTATAAATAATTGGATGTTTCTATTTCAACAAATTAAAAATATTTGTGTAAGAATTAATCCGCATACCTGCACATCAACTAATTAGCACATCAACCAATGTTCGCTGAATTTAAAAAATCAAAGATACATTATACCGATACAGGCAAAGGTCGCGTATTGGTGTTGTTGCATGGCTTTTTAGGTTCGCATGAGGTGTGGAGCGAATTCGTAAAAAAACTTTCAAAAAAATTTCGTGTGATCGCAATAGATCTTCCAGGTCATGGTGAATCGCCATCGATTGGTTATTACCACAGCATGGAATTGTTGGCGCAAGGTGTAAAAGCTGTTTTGGATAAAGCAGGAGTGAGGCGTTATATTATTACTGGACATTCGATGGGTGGATACGTTGCCTTGACATTTGCCGAGTTGTTTCCTGAAAATGTGAGCGGACTATGTTTATTTAATTCTACCTCTTATGCAGATTCGGAAGAAAAGAAAAAAGAAAGAGGAAAAGTTATACGATTAGTGAAAAAAGAGCACCGTCATTATGTAGCAGAAGTTGTTACCTCATTATTTGCTCCTGAAAACGTTGCGAAATTGCCAAAGGAAATAGAAAAGGTAAAAAATATTGCTACAAAAATTTCGCAACAGGCAATTATTAATACGCTGGAAGGAATGAAAGAACGGAAGAGCAGGGATCTGATCTTAAAATTCGGTGAGTTTCCTGTTTTATTTATTATCGGAAAAAAAGATGGAGTTATTGATTTTGAAACGATGTATTCACAAATGGCATTGTGCAAATATCCATCGGTATTGATGTTGGAGAATTCGGGACACATGAGTTTTTATGAGGCTCCTAAGGAAACTGTAAAAGAATTGGAATTATTTGCGACAAGGACCTATCGCAATCAATATTAATTTTTCTGAAAGCGCATTTTAAAAAGTTGGTCACCATCAATGATACAAAGCGTATATATCCCCTTCGGTAATTCTTCGATAATAAGAGTGTTGTTTTCCAGGGAGTTATAATCTCCCCGCTTCATCACATTCCCTCCAAAATCAGCAATGGAAAAGGTGACATGAGACGTTTTACATAAATACTGAAGCTCTATTGCTCTATTATTCACACATGAAATGATATTCTCAGAAACTAGTGTCATATATATACTTCAACGCTAATTTCTGAGAATTTGTTTTTATTTTTAGACGAATTATTGTTTTTATGTCGACCAAACTTTAAAAATATTTCATAAAGCTTTATTGTTTGATAAATCTCTTGGTTGCAGAATTGTCCCCATCCTGCAAATTCAATAAATACAATCCATTTTCTAATTCCGAAATATTAATAGTATTTTCTCCTGATTTTATATTATCAATTCTTTTTACCAATTTACCAGTTGTATCATAAATTTTTATGGAAACATTTTTTGATGTTGAGGTGTAATTGATCGTGATATTTTCTGATGCAGGATTTGGATAAATATTAAGTTCGTTCTCGTTAGGTGGAATAGTTACAATTTCTGTAGTTAAGGCACAAGAAGGAAAGCTATCTAATGCAAACCAATGTTGAATTCGCATCACATCTTCTTTATTTTTTTGATAAAGATTTTGAATCGTATATAACGAAGCTGTATCTCTGGTATAAACAACAGCATAATCGAAAGAGATATTGTTGCCAAAGTTTAAATTGAATGGACCACAGCTCATTAAAAAACGTCTGTCGCCAGGAACACTACCTGCTGTTTCTTCCGACCAGCCGCTGATGTCTCCTGGAATTCCATCGAACATAAAATTGTATGGAATACTTCCTAGATGTCCTGTGCCTCCATAAGTTGCATGAGTTGAATCTCGCCAAAAACTATTCATATAATCATAAACATCCTGTGCTCCGGTTGGATTTCCTGTTGTAGAATTGTCATTGTTATAATAAATGAAATGAGTCATTAAATTTTTTTCTCCCACTTCATCAACTATTCCATTATTATTATTATCAATGCTGTCATTCGGCTCTGCCAGCGGTCCGTTTAAGATTACGTTACTGAGCATTGGAGGTTTTATTCCATAAGTAATTTGTCCGGCAGGAGGGTTGTCATCTACCATATCTCCATTAAAAAATGAGCCATAATTTAAAGAGGGCGTGCAACCAATGAAATCATCGCTAGCTGATCCTAAATCAGTATCTTGCCATATCCCAAGAAAAGTATTATGATAATTTTCTGTTCCTCTGTTAAAAATTTGATAGTTATAGAATGTCGTATAATTCAATACTTTTAAACTATCGGTAATGCCTGTACATACATAAGCATATGATGAACCATGTATTTCCACTTTCAATGGTGTTCCTCCTGTTTCGCCATGTGAAAGGTTATCATTATAGATCCAAAAACACATTTGGTCCCCTTTAATATCAGGATAATCACCGTCAATTAATGGCTTATATAAACCGTCGCCATTTACATCAATGAAAGGAGCAAGTTTTCTGGAATAATTTCCGGTACCAGCAACTGGCCAGGTAATGATGTCATTTTCGACTGTATACGCGCCACTTGCGACAGCACCACTTGCAAACATTGTTTTAAATTCTTCAATTTTAATACGATCTATTTTCCAAACTTTATCATAATTATAAGAGGTAATAGAATCGGTTGTTCCGCTAATTGTGTCCAATGGTCCGGGCCAAAAATCATTTCCGGTTTGGCGATAGGTCATTGCTCCTTGATGCAGTGTTCCGCTATCATCAATACCTCCGAGCCAAAGGGCAGATGCAAATATTGCATTTCGGCCAGAACCTTTTGGGACTTCGTATAGCCAATTGTTGTCACCACGATCTAAAATTCTTGTTTTTACCATATTTATATCCAACGTATTGTATCCAAGTTGTGATTGAGGAATCTGTAGTGCAGGTGCAGTATACCCCAAAAAATTAAACGAATAAATTGAAAGACCTCCCAGTTTATTTAAATACCAAACTAAACCTGTTGTGCTATCTAAGATGTCATAATTTCCCCCTACAGACGCATATTTATAAATTTGACTTCCTGTAATTTCAATTAATCCACCTGCCCCGGTAAACATAACACCACCCAAAGGGCCTTTTGAAATCATGTATGGTATTCCTCCACTATTCAAAAAGGAATATTGAGAAAATAAACTGTTTAGATTGATCAAATTGTTAGCTACTAATTTGTAAACACCATTTCCGAGCGTTCCCACCATGCCTATCCATTTTTCATTACTAGCATCGATATAAATACAAGTGATATTATTTGTATTTACAATATACGGGTTGGTGGAAATAAAATTGCTCCAGGTACTTCCTGATTTTTTGAAGAGCCCTATTCTGGTTCCAATCCAAACATCCCCGGTCGATTCAACAGAAACACATTTAATAAGGTTTGTAGTTAACCCCGAATTTGAAGTATTATAAATGGTCCATGTGCTTCCGTTTAATTTTGCCAATCCATTTCGTGTTCCGATCCAAATGTCTGCATTATCAGTATAAACGCTTGAAACGGAATCGTCCGGCAATCCTGAATTCATAACATTGTAGCTTGTCCAAATTGCGCCATCAAATTTTGATAGCCCTTTTGTTGTAGCGACCCAAACATTATTCGCAGGATCGAAGGCAATGTCATTTACTTGGTTTGAAGGAATATTTGAAGTTAATGTATCATACATTGTCCAAGTACTTCCATTAAATTTTCCTAAACCAATTTTTCCGAAGGCAACCCATTTATTTCCTGTCGCATCAATTTTTAAGGTGTTTCGAGGATTGGTTATGCCTGCGGGTAATGCATAGGAAGTCACCCCGGTTTGGCTTTTACTAATTGTTGCATAGGATGCAAATATTAGAAGTAGGATTATTTTTTTCATGACATCAATATTTTTAAAAGAAATTCTAACAACTATTGTTTGATCAATCGTTGATTAAATGATTCCTGGTCAGTTGTAACTTTAATGATGTAAACACCTTTTGGTTGCTGACTAAGATCAATTTGCGAAATTGCATTTTGAGTTTTTGAAACCAATACTGTTTCTCCCAATAAATTATAAACTTCAATTGTCGCATTCATCTCCTTTGAAAATTTCACATTAAAAATTCCGTTGCTAGGATTTGGGAAAACATTTATTTCAGATGTTGTTTTCTTTTCATCAATTCCTGCAACAACTCCTCTATAAACATTTGTGGTTGTGTTTGTAACTACAGCCTCGTTATAGTCGAAGTAGATATATCCGGTATTATAAATGGTAGTTCCTATCGGTCGGCTTGGCAAAGCTTTTATTCTGTATTGTATAAATCCTTTTGAACTATCAGCGCTGGCAGTACTATCCGGCAACATGATATTCGGAAAACTTACATTTAGAAAATTTCCAGTCAAAGTGGTTACATTTTCATGACTGTAATTGATCAGTTGAAAAGTTGATGGATCTAAATTTGAATCCAATGTATCAGCCAATCTGATATTGATCGCTGCAGCATTTCCGGAATTTTGAAAATGAATGCTATAGGTAAAATAAGCATCATAAGCCGGAGAAACTATTTGCGGAAATGTTTCTTTAAAGTTCGGATCGTGTGAATTGGTTACTGAATAACAAAGATGTGTTGTGTTGTTTGAAGAATCATTGTCGCCACCTAATGGAGTAACAGCAACTTCAACACAAATTTGGCTACCTGCTGCAGCTGTTGTGTCAGTTTTAAATTGCAATCCAAAAGCTTTTTTATTATTGACCAACCCAAAATCTGCGATTGTATAGGTGTAAATATGTCCTGTTACTACCGGTGTAATTGCACCAGCTGCTGCTCCTAAATAGCTTACCGGTCCAGTTACTTTTACTTCAACGGTTCCGCTTATTCCTGATGCACAATGCATATTATACCATTGTGTGATATCGCCGGCATCAATTCTTAAAGTGTGCGTTTCTCCCGGGAAAGCTAATCCGATATGGTTGATGGATTGCACACCAATATCGAATCCCGGTTTGCAATTGAAATCAAAATTAATATCAGAAATAAGAGGTGTTGCAATTGTTGTCGTTACGGTAGAATCAATTCCCGGGCTCGCACACTGTGAAATAAAGGGAACACTTGTTGTGTCTACCACTGCCGTATAAGTTCCTGCAGGCTCTGCAAAATTGTAAACACCATTTGATGCAGTGTAGGTTTGACTTAATAATACTCCCAGGTTGTCGTAAAGTTTGACATCAATATTTTTTAATTTGTAATCGGCAGTATCTAACATGCAATTTGAATTATTGTCAGTAAAGGTGAAACCAACCAATCCTTGCGCACTTGCACAGTTATTAGGGTTGTTAATAAGATCACCATAAACACAGAGTGGATAATTTAAAGTTATAGAATCCATTGCAGGGATATAATTTGCAAGACAGGTGAAAGGGTTAGCATTAAGTGCAATGTAGGTCATGCTGTTTGGAAATTCCGGGAAACAGGTGATCATATTGTATTGACAACTTAAATGTGAAAGTGAGTTTGGAATTATCGGAAGACTTGTTAATTGATTATAAGTACATTCCAAATAATTTAATGCATTTGGTAATGTTGGCAAACTAGTCAGATGATTGTTTGTGCAGAATAATTCAGAAAGAGAACTAGGTAATGTGGGAAGACTCACTAATACGTTCACACTACAATCTAAATAATAGAGTGATGTGGATAAGACCGGCAGTATTGTCAATCCATCATTTTCACAAAACAATGAAAATAGTGAATTTGGCAAGGTTGGTAAACCTGATAAAGGATTATTATTACAATTAAGTGTCTGCAAAAGATTTGGTAATACAGGAAGAACAGATAATAAATTATTGGAACAATTCAATTCAATAAGTGAACTCGGTAAAACCGGAAGTGCCGGTATCTGATTTGAAGCACAACTTAAAAATGTTAATGAACCCGGTAGCGCAGGTAATGTTGTTAAATAATTGCCGCTGCAATCTAAATAATTAAGAGAGCCCGGTAATATTGGCAGAGTTAACAGAGAGTCGTCATAGCATTTTAAGGTTAATAAAGATGCCGGTAAAGTTGGCAACGATGATAATGGATTGTAGCTGCAAATTAATGTTTGTAGTGAACCCGGTAAGGCCGGTAAACTTGTTATGAAGTTGGAATAGCAGTCCAGGTTTGTTAAAGAGGAGGGCAATGTTGGAAGTGCTGTCAAGTGATTAGTATTACAAATCAATGAATTTAGTGTGCCCGGCAAACTTGGCAGACTAGTAAGTAAATTGTTTATGCAATTTAAAGATGTAAGAGAAGTTGGTAGTGTGGGCAAGCTATCCAACTCATTTGTCTGGCAATCTATTGTGAGGATCGAATTTGGTAATGCAGGTAAATGCGTCAGTAAATTATTGGAGCACATCAAACTCGGCAGATTTACAGGCAAGTTAGGAAGTGTGTCTAATTGATTTTGAACACAAGAAAAAGAAGTGATCGAATTTGGCAAGGAAGGCAACCAGGTTAAATAGTTGGCATTACATATAAATGACTGAAGTGAACTTGGTAACGAATCGATCAGGATCAAATAATTGCTGCTGCAATCTAATGTTATAAGATTATTTGGAAGATGCGCCAATGTGTCCAATTGATTCCAAGAACAATCCAGATTTTGCAAGGCTGTAAAGTATTGGATACCGTTCAGGTCAAAAATGGAATCATGAGAAACATTCATTGTTGTCATTGAAGTTACAGCGACATTACTTGTGTCCATTTGATTTCCCATCATGGCAGAAGGAATGTGGATTGTTAACCAGGTAACAAAGTTTGAATCTGGAATGGTGACGTACGATTGAGCTTTTAAAGTAAAGCTTGCGAGGATAATTAAGGTGATCAGGGTAAATTTTTTCATAAGATTTAGTTTTGAAAATAAGTGGAGGGATGATTTACCTAAAGCTTGATACGACAATATGACGCTATTGGTTGAAGTTAATTCAGTACAAATAGTAAGCGGTTGTTTTTGATTTGTAAGTGGTAACTTCTTCATAAGTACGATATATTGAATGTGAAAATTTTCTTTTAAAATTAGCCCTAGCTTAGCTTGTTGCCGAACAACATCCCCATGTTTCATGCAACAAGCCGAGCCAAAGCATTTTACTGATACAAATCTATTCCATAAAAACCTTCTTTGTTATATAGATTGCTTCATAATTATACATGTCAATTAGATATGTTTTCATTAAAATTGCTTTAAAAAAGCTGTTAATAAAGAATTATATTAAATCATTATTATACAAGTCAACGTAAAATCCAGATTATTCTATATTTATACATGTCTAATTATGCTTTTGAATGAATAATAAGTCCAAAATAACTATGATATCTGATTTATTATATTTAATTTAGATCTATTGGTATAGCTTTTTTGTTTCAAAAATGACTATAAATAAAGGATAAAGCGTATTTTTGAAGAAATTTAGTTTAATGATAAACTGCTGCAGTTGGAATAAAAATACAATTGTTCATTAAATATAATATCGAATAAATATACATGTCAAACAAGGCTTCGGATCAATTGCATCAATTGGTCAAATCACTCAATAAAACGGAAAAAAGGTATTTTAATTTATATGCTTCCCGACATACACTCGGTGAAAAGAATAATTATGTGATATTATTTGAGGCGATAGACAAGCAAGTAGAATATAATGAAGAAGTGTTATTGAAACAGTTCAAGAAAGAAACGTTTATAAATAACTTCTCAATCACCAAAGCACGACTTTACGATGTTGTATTGGATAGCTTAACAGCCTTTCATTCCAAAAGTTCTATTGATGCGCAGTTAAAAAGAGATCTGCATTGTGCAGAGATACTTTATAAAAAAACATTGTACGAGCAATGCGCGAAGATGCTTTCCAGTGCTAAGAAAGTAGCCAGTCGTTATGAACGACATTCATCCCTGTTGGAGATCAGCTTATGGGAAAAAAAATTGATGGAAACGGAAAATTATTCCGGTAAGAAAGATTCGGAAATTTTGGAAATGCTAAAATCGGATGATCTGATCAGCGAAAAAATTAAGAACTTCAATGAATATTGGAATATAAAGAGTCGCTTTTTTACTATTCTGAATAAACAAGGAAAGGTTAGGAATCCGGAGGAAATGCTTCAGTTTAAAAAGATCATAGATAACACGTTATTAAAAAGTGAGCACAAGGCTTTGTCGACAGAAACCCGGTACCTGTTTTATCATATTTACAGTGCTTATTATTTCGGGATCGGGGATCATGAAAATAGTTATAAAAACCTAGTAAAGAATGTTCAACTCATCGAAGCGTATCCCGATATTTTTAAGGAGGAGCCAAACATTTATTTTTCTGTACTTACCAATGAAATATATGTAGGCAGCCAGTTGAAAAAGTATAAAGAAGTTTTTGCAAGTTTAAAAAAGCTGCGCTCAACATTAGTGCAATTTGAAAATGGAAAAAATGAAGATCTCTCTGTAAAATTATTTTCAAGTGCGACAAGCATCGAATTGTCGATATATCTGCAAACAGCAGAGTTTGAAAAGGGGATTGAGTTAGCACCGAAAATTGAGGAGAAATTGAAAATGTATCCCGGAAAATTTACCAAGCTGCGTGAAGCATATTTTTATTTTAGTATGGCAGCAATGTTTTTTGGTGCAGAAAAATATACGCTTGCATTAAAATGGATCAATAAGCTGTTGAACAGTCCGAATTTTGAGGAAAGCGAAAATATTTATTGTTTTGCACAGATCATGAGTCTGATCATTCATATCGAACTGAAGCATGATGATTTTGTTCCTCATGCATTTAAGAGTGTTCACAGATATCTGAGTTCTAGACACCGGGAGTATAAATTTGAGACAGTGTTTATGGATTTTATCGGCAAGGTATTAAAGACGAAAAAGCGGGATGAGCAGACTAAATATTATAAGGAGTTAAAAAAAGCATTGATAGAATTGAGAACCGATTCTTTTGAACGCGCCGCATTCGACTATTTTGATTTTATTTCTTGGGCGGAGAGCAAGATCGAGCGTGTTCCATACAGGGTGATCGTAGAAGAAACTGCAGGGATGAATAAAGATCTTTAGCTGTAAAAATTAAGAGCGGCACCTGCTCTCAAAGGTACCGCTCTCGGGGGTCTAAACTAAACAAACAAAACTGAAAATTAGATTGCATTAAAAATGCTAAAAAAGATTATTGATACTGTTGCAATTGCTAACAGGATGGTTACGGTTCCGATTCCCTCTTGGTGGTAATGCTGCCCGTGGCGGATTGATGTTTTTCTATTCATGGCTTTTAAATTTAAGTTGTTAAAATTGAGTAATGTTGTTGCCATCTTTTAAGTTTTTAAGTTTTTAGTTATTTTTATTTCCGTTTCCGGATATTTTTTCTTTTTTGAGTTAAGGTGTGGGCGTCTGCCAATTAATATAAACAACATCCCCATGTGCCAATTAATTTTGTTGCAAACCTCCCAACACCTGCTCTTGAATTATTCTGAAACACTATTTGAATGAACTTCTGAACAATATTACGGTACAAAAGAGCACAAGTAAACCCATAATGAGTAAATGGCAGGTTCACTTATTTAACGGTAGGTATTAAAATTTAAGCGGTGTGACTATAAATGAGAAAGTTTCTCGAGGAAATCAGTTTTATTACGTCTGGATACTTCAACCTGTGAATTGTCGCTCATTACAACATATCCTCCTTCTCCTTTAATATACTTTTTAACGTGTTCGAGGTTGACCAAATGGGAGCGATGAATGCGGAAAAAGTTATCGTCAGCAAACATTTGTTCGTATTCCCCCAATGTGCGGGAGGCAATTATCTTTTTGCCGTTAGTAAGGATAAAAAAAGTATAATTCCCATCCGAATCGCAGCGGATAATATCAGAAAGATTAATAAAGATCAATCCATCGCCATCAGGAATGCCAACCTTCTTAAGTTTATTTTCGGGTCTTACGTTTGATAATAATGTTTTGAATTGTTTGTCCAGCGTGCTTTTTTGTCCGGCACGTTCTTCAAATCGTTTAACTGCAATTACCAGTTCCTCCGGGTCGATGGGTTTTAAGATATAATCGACAGCACTGAATTTGATCGCTTTGATAGCGTAATGATCGTATGCGGTAGTAAAAATAATATTGAAATTGATGTTCTTGAATTTTTCGAGTAGGTCGAAAGCATTCCCATTTGGCATTTCTATATCTAAAAATACCAGATCAGGTTCTTTATTTGTGATTGCTTCGAAAGCACTTAACATGGAATCGACTTTTGCAACAACTTCAATTTGTTTGCAATTTTTTTCCAGCATTTTAGACAATGATTCGCGTGCGCCCAATTCATCATCTACTATTATCGCTTTTATCATGTGCTACGAAATATGAATTTTGTTTCCTGATTTATTCCAATACTAATATACTAATAAAATATTAAATTTTGTTAATTCTCTTTTTCATCTAGTGGAATGACTAAACGAACCTTTGTTCCTGAAGCTTTGCCATCTTCAAACAGATCAATTATTTCAGCATAAATAGTACTGTTTAAACTGGAATTCAAAATATCCAAGCGTTCCTTGGTGATACTCATTCCCATCGATTTGTGTTGTTGCACCCTGTTCTTTTTGAATTCCATTGAACTTTCCCTTCCGATACCATTGTCTTCGATAGTACATAAAATAGTATCATTTTGTTTAATTAATGTAATGGTGATCTTCCCGTTTCCTTGTTTTGGAAGGAGGCCATGTAAAATTGCATTTTCTACATATGGCTGGATGAGCATGGATGGAATGCGGTCATAGGCCTGATCGATCTGTGGATCTATAATAATATGGTATTCAAACTTCTTGTCGAAACGCATCACTTCTAATTCGAGATAGAGGTCCAGTGCATTTATTTCTTCCGCAACAGCGATCACTTGTTGTTTCGAATTATCCATTATCCTACGCATTAGTTTGGCAAATTTCGACAAATATTTTAATGCCGCATCAGTATCATTGTTGGAGATATAATGTTGAATAGAGCTTAATGTATTAAAGATAAAGTGTGGATTCATCTGAGCACGCAATGCTTGTGACTCGATGTTGGCAATTTTTTTATTGAGTTCGGTTTTGTTTTTTTCACGGTCTTTTATTCGCAGGATGCGGAATCTTATCGATAAGATCAGCGCCAGAATAAAAAATGAAGTTGTGGAAATTGTGAATGCCCATGTTCTCCAAAATGGCCGGTCGATCGTGAATGTAAAGGACACGGGTGTTTTATTCCATACACCTTCATTGTTAGAACTGATCACATTAAATGTATATGTTCCAGGAGGTAAATTTGAAAAGGTGCTGAAGCGGTCTTTTGTTGGTGGCGACCAATTATTTTCGAAGCCGTCTAAAAAGTGTGAATATTTTACTTTTGAAGGGTTGGTCAGACAAATTCCGGAATACTTAAAGGTGATATTGTTGTTATCATAAGATAAATGAACATAATTAGGAAGAACGGTGTCTTTATAAAAAAGGCTGAAATCCGTAATGCTTATTTTAGATTCGAAGGTGTTATCAATATATTCATGCGGATCGTATTTTATTAATCCGTTTACGGTACCAAACCAAATAGAGCCGTCCTTATCAACGAAGGCTCCGTTTCCATTACATTCTACTCCTGAAAATCCATCTTGTTTCCCAAATTGTATGATTTTTTTTGTGCCGTTCTTTTTATAATCAGCAAGATTCAATTTGTTTAACCCTTGATTGGTGCCCACCCAAATATCATCTTGTGAAGTTCCAAATGCAAGCGAGTAAATAAGATCAGAACTCATACCATCATTTTCATTAAAATTTACCGGTCTTTTATGAGGTTGATCCGGATCGATCATCCATAATCCATCCAAAGCCCCGAAATATAAATTTCCTTCCTTATCAATCAGTGATGCCAAATAAGAATCATTTGTAAGCCCTAATTGTTTGCTGCATTCAACAAATGTTTTTCCTTCTTGTTTGAATAATCCTCCTAAATAGGTTCCTACCCATAATCTCCCACTTTTATCTTCTACAAAAGTCCAGGCATCGCACTTCTCTGATAATCCCTTGAAAGGAAACGAGCTGAATTTTTCTCCGTCATATTTATATACTTTCCTGCTGCTTCCCAGCCAAATATTGTTTTTCGAATCTTTATATATACAATTGATAGGATCTTTCCATACCGAGGAGGTATCATTTTTTTTACTGAATATTTTTTCGTTATAGATCGTCAGTCCTTTATCGGTGCCCAGCCAAAGGATTCCAGGACTATATTCGAAGATCATGTTTACACCATTTGCATCCAGCCCTTTTTCTTTATCGAACTGCAAGAATTCTCCATCGTTATATTTATACAAACCTCCTCCTTGCGAACCTGCCCATAAATTATTTTTGGAGTCACGTGTTACTCCGAAAATAAAATTGTTTGTTAGTCCATCGTGGATACCAAAACTTACAAAAGGATTTCCTCTGTATTTAAATAATCCGGAATAGGTGCCGATCCAAAGGTTACGTTCAAAATCTTCATATAAGCAACCCACTAAGTTGCTATTCTGATCTCTCTTTATAGAGTATTTTGTAAATTTTCCATCAACAAATTTTTGGATACCTTTTCCTGAGCCTATCCAAATTGTATTTTTATAATCGCATAAAATAGAAGTTACATTGTTATCGACCAATCCTTCGTTTTCAGAATAACAAGTGAAAATGTTATTTGATAATTTACAGACCCCATTAGAAGTAGCGATCCAGATATTTTTTTCTTTATCCTGAGTAATGCCGGTGATGATGTGGGATGAAAGTCCATCTGCAATGTTGTAATTAGTGAATTTCTTTCCATCGAAAACACTTAAGCCTGCAGTTGTTCCTATCCATATGTTTGCGTCTTTATCCTGAAAGATACATTTAACAATATTTCCTGCCAATCCATTTTTCACTGAAAAATTAATAAACGTTCCTTCCGTTAATTTGCTTATCCCATTTTCTGTACCGAACCAGATATTACCATTTACATCTTTCAGGGAGGAAGAGATACTGTTGTTGATAAGTCCGTTTTTTGTAGTAAAACTTGTAAATGTTTTACCGTTAAATTTATTTATGCCGCTGACAGTTCCTATCCATAAATTTCCTTGGTTGTCGTCACATATGGTTGTTACAAAGTGGTTGAGTAACCCGTCTTTTGTGGCGTAGTTGGTGAAAGAGATCCCGTCGAATTTACTCAATCCGCCATATCCACCACTCCATAAATTCCCTTTATTATCTTGAAAAATAGCCGATACATTTATGAAAGGCAATCCGTCATCAACGGAATAATTTTGGAAAAATACAGATTGTGCAGCACAGTTTATTGTGAGCAAAAAAGAAATGAAGAGAAGAATACGTTTTGCTTTCATAATACGATAAGCAATAATTATTTATTTCAATTAAAAATTGATCTCTTACTTTTTCAAAAGTGAATCCCATCCTTGTGCAGTTAGCATTATGGAGGTGCCTGCTTTTGAAATTAAATTTACGCCATCTTTACTATTTGTCATGTGTCCAATGACTGTGATATCGGGGTTGGCCTTTACTTTTGGAAAATCTGATTGGTCAATTGTAAAAAGTAATTCATAGTCTTCGCCACCATTTAGAGCACAAATTGTGGGGTCCATATTAAATTCCCTCGCCATATTGTATGTTGATGGATCGATAGGGATCTTTTCTTCAAACAAATTGCAGCCTACATTTGACTGTGAACTGATATGTAAAATTTCGGAAGCTAAACCATCAGAAATATCGATCATGGAAGTAGGTTTCACTTCTAATTTTTTCAATAGAACAGGAATATCTTTTCTTGCTTCCGGTTTTAATTGACGTTCGAGAATATAATCGTTGCCGCCAAGGTCCGGTTGAACGCCCGGTGATTCCATGAAAATTTGTTTTTCACGTTCTAACAATTGTAGTCCGACATAGGCAGCTCCAAGATCACCGGTTACACAAAGTAAGTCTCCTTCTTTTGCACCATTTCTGAAAACAAGTTCGTCCGGGTCGGCTTCGCCGATGGCTGTAATGCTTATCACGAGTCCGGATTTGGAGGTGGTTGTGTCACCACCGACAATATCTACATTGTGTTTTTTGCAGGCCATACCGATACCTTCGTAAAGTTCTTCCATTGCTTCAACAGAGAAACGATTGGAGATCGCAAGAGAGATTGTGATCTGCTTCGGAGTAGCATTCATCGCATAAATATCCGATAAGTTGACTGATACAGATTTGAAACCTAAATGTTTCAGGGGAACATATGCAAGATCAAAGTGAACTCCTTCAACAAGCATATCGGTGGAAACAACGGTTTGTTTTCCTTTATAATCGATAACGGCAGCATCATCTCCAACTCCTTTTATAGTGCTTTCGTTTTTTATTTCAATAAATTGTGTAAGGTGTTTTATTAACCCAAATTCACCCAAACTGCTTAGTTCGGTGCGGTCTGTATTTTCCAGCATATCATTATTATTATTAAGTAAAAGTAAGGCTTATCTGCGAATGCAACAAACCTTAATTTGGATTCATTGTATTTTTTTGAGATGTCTTTTTTTTAGTTAATTTTAGGTTATTATTACAACCACAAGATTATGGCTAAAAAAGAAAAACAAACTGTTATTCAGGCAAAAGGTCCGGTAAAAAAGATGTCTTCAAAAGCTGACCTGTTCGATAACTTGAATGTATGGTTTGAGAAAAATGATAAATTAATTTTTTACGGTTTTTTATTTTTGTCAACATTGTTTTCCTATTTATTATTTGATGCGAAAGTATCAGATGGACTCGATGATTCAACTTATATTGAAAGAGCGTGGTCGTTTTTGAATGAAGGGAAATTTCCTTATTTTCAAGGCCCAGCATATCCGGTTTTTCTTTCCATCTTTTTGAAGTTGTTTGGGTTGAATGTGGTCGCGTTAAAATCTTTTTCAGTGATCTGCCAGTTTGGTTTTGTTTGGTTCACATACAAAACATTCGTGAAAAGAATTCCATATACTGTTTTGGTGGCATTGCTCGCATTCATTTCGTTAAATGATTATATACAGTTTTATTCCAGTCAGACGTTCACCGAAACGTTTTTCTTGTTTGTGCAATCGATGTGTTTATATGTAATGTTCAAGATCATTGATAGTATTGATAGTGAATTAGGTTGGGTGGAAGGATTCAAGCAAAATTATATGAAATGGATCTTGTTCGGACTGTTGTTCGTATTGTTATCTACTTCCAAAAGTATAGCCTTTGTTACCATTGTAGCAGTTTTTGTTTATTTTATTACCAAGAAGAATTACAAACAGGCGGTGTATGCTTTCGTTGCATTTTTCGCTATCAGGATGATATATCAATGGCTCACTGCAACAATGTATGGAGCAAACGATGCCAATCAATTGGAAATGATGCTTCGTAAGGAGTTGTATAAACCGGCATCCGGACATGAAGATCTTAGTGGAATGATTAGCAGGTTTTTTAATAACTGTGGGACATATTTTTCATTACACGTTTATCGGATATTGCATGTTCGGCCAACCAAATATGTTGCAGAAAGCATTGTTCCGTTTTTTGCATTTCTTACATCTTTGTTCATTGGTATTTGTGCAATATTCAGTTACAAAAAAAATAATTTCATATTTTTTACCAGCATTTACCTGATTGTACTTTGCGGAGGTATTTTCTTTGGTGTGCAGGCGGCTAATATGCAAGACCGTTTGATCATTATTGTTATGCCATTTATTTTTCTTTTATTTTATTATGGTACATACGAGTTTGCAAAAAGGTATTCCGGATTTCAAACAATTTTTATTTTAATTTCAAGTGGTTTTCTGATATGGAATGTCGTTTGTTCCTTGGAAAGAATGAAAGAAAATTCAAAATCGGGTTACACACCGGATTATGAAAATTTTATTAAGATGAGTAAATATTGTGCAGATAGCTTGCCTGCTGATGCACAAGTGATCTCGAGAAAACCAGCAATGTCCTTTATTTATAGTGGAGGAAAAAAATTCGTTGGTCAGTTTATTACAACGTCAACCGATGCCGATACTGTTTTGATGGGATGGAAAAAGCAAAATATTCAATACCTGATTTTGGCAAGTTTACGCATGAACCCTGTGAAAAATAATGGCAGGATCATTAATAATATTCACAGAATGATAGGTCCTGTTTATCAGAAATATCCTCAAAAGATACGATTGGTAAAGTCAATCGGCACAAGCGAGAAATGTGAGTTGTATGAAATAAAATATTAAATGCTCAACCTTTCGTTTTCCTGAAAATTATAATGTTGGTTTATTTCCAATCAATCGTTGAAAGAAATAATAGAACAAAGATTGATATGCGTTTTTTATTGCATTCTTAGATACACGTGGTGATGGGGCCTGGTAGTGAATTGGCACTTCAAATATTCTACGTTTACGAAGTAAGTATCTTAATTCTGTTTGATAGAAATGTGCCTTGGATTTAAATTTGTGGTTGATGATCTTTGCAACTACATCTCTATGAAAACCTTGATATCCGGAAGTCATATCACGCAATTTAGTTCCCAGTAAAACGTTAGCCAAAATGGTTCCTGTTTTGGAAAGCATTCTTCTTTTAAAAGGAGAATCACCCATAGAACCACCATTGATGAATCGGCTACCGAAGGCACATTCGTTTCCTTCATTTAATACACGTAAGAACATTGGGATTGCCCGTGGGTCGTGCGACAAACCAGCATCCATCTCAATGATTATGTCATGACCTGCTTCATAGGCAACACGTAATCCGCGGACGTATGCGTCAACGACATTTTTATTTTCAGGTGCCCAAACAGTTACATATCTGGGATCTTTAGCGGACAAAGCCTGACAAAGTTCTAATGTTTTGTCGTTGGATGCTTTATCGATAATAAAATAAATATTGCCGGGATTCAGTTCATTGATCACAAAATTGAGCATATCAATGAATGGAACAAAATCCTCTTCCTCATTGGCCATTGGAACAACAATAGCCCATTTTTTATAATAGAACATCCTTTTTAAATTAAATTATTTAAGTGCTTCTAAAAATTTATTCTCTCTTACTTTATCATCATTATGTTTAAAGTAATATAAATAATAATCGTTGTAATCTTTTTGTAATTCCGCCTTTGAAACGGCAAGCAATTTGTTTTGAATATAATCATCTAAATATAGTTGAAAATCGGTGAATTTAAAACCATCGCCTAAACGTTGTTTCAATTGCTCAATAATTTTATTGTGATAAGTGATGATCTCTGTTCTTATTTTAAAATTCCCAATTTCAAGTTGAGCATATTTATATTGATCTTTTGTGATCGGGCTTCTGTTGAATAAGAACTGAATGCCTTTATTTTGCAGATATTCATTTGTAGCATGTTTTTCATGTCCGATACGGCCTCTCTGAGCAATTTTGGAATGCGCAATGAGAGTGTCTGTCAATCCGTGATATTCTTGTTCATAATTGAAATTTGCAAAATACGCCATACAACCTTGTCCGCCTCTGACCAACAAGTTTGCATCAATGCCTTCAAATGTTTTGTGAAGCGCTTTACCGAGCTTCATCTCATTTTCAATCGGTAAATAGGTAGTATATACCCATTGTTCATCAGCGACATCACGGTTAAGCGTTGTGATGATCTTTCCGTCTTTATCGGGAGCCTTAAAAACATCGGCACGGATCTGTGTTTCAGGAATACTGCAAAGTAATAATACGGTTAATGCGATATTTAAATTCTTTTTTGAAAAATAATTTAGCAAAGAATAGAAAATGATAAAATAAATAAATGGCGCAACAGGTATAATAAAACGTGCGTGCATAAAGTCGCCACCAACCTTTGCAACAAATAATATCAGGTAAGCATATACAACAATTATGGAAGTTAAAAAAGCAGCATTCCATCTGTCAGCTGCATATTCTTTTAGTCGTGCAAGAGGTTTCCCTTTTAAGGCAGGCCATAAAACGAGTGGCGGAAGAATGATAATTAAGAAGGAAGTGAAATGCGGTTTGAAATACAGCCACAAATAAAAAAATCCTTTGCTGAACAATGTTTCATTTCCAAGTTTTACATAATAGGTATTCGGAAAAATAAATCCGTAGTAATTGTAGCGCCAAATAAAATAGGGAATGTAAATTATAAAAAAGGCAAGATTAAAAAAGAGGAGCATCGAAATGATCTTCGAAAGTTTTGTTTTATTGAGCAACTGATTTAAAACCAATAAGCCATTCACCCCAAAGGTGATCAATAATGCATCAGGACGAGTCATCATTGCTAAGATCAAAAATAATCCGGTGAGCATCAGTTTAGTATTCTCTTTGAGATCGGAAAAGAAAAATGTATAAAATGAGGCACCTAATAAAAAGCTGTAGAACGATGTTTCTAAACCACTGGTTGCCCAGATATTGTAATCATAATTTAAGGCGAGTGCGAGTGTGATAAATGGCAAGATAAAAACATTGTGTTTGTTGGAAATTTTGTATCCGATGATCGAAAAGAGAGTCAATGTTCCGATGGAAGAAAGTATTCCAAGTGTTTGAGTTGTAGTAAGCGGATTGAAATGGAGTTTCGAAAAGAGACTGATAAGCATTAGCCAAAGAAAGTCGGTAAAGCCTTCCACGCGTTCACCGGCATTGTAAACCAATCCTTTCCCATCGATAAAATTCTGAACATAACGGAGTGCGATAAAAATATCATCCCCCAGCCATTTTAGTTTGTAGGAATAAATGAAACTTACAAGAATGGCGATCAAAGAAACGGCAATAAAAAGTGTTTTATTATTTTGTTGCATCGGTTGTTCAATTTTATTTTTCGGGTGCGCCATAGTAAGTATTAATGAAATATTTGATCAAACATTGAAAAAAACAAATTTACTATCTTTTATCTATTTATGCCTTTAATAAACAGAAAATCCGTTAAGGAACTTCCTGATTTTCATTACTCAATAACCGTTTATTCTTCTGCAGTAATTCAATGGCGTTGAAATAATTCCATTTTTATTAATATTTCAGTTTGCGTATTTGTTTTGAAGAAAATTCTTTATTCCATTTTAGAAATATGGAACCAATTATCTGCGAAAATCTCCCGTATTATTCAGCAGAAAATAAATATGTTGGTTTTATTTGTTTTACTCCTGATTTTACAGTATTTTTGTCC
Organism: Bacteroidota bacterium; assembly: GCA_947476185.1. Classification (GTDB taxonomy): domain Bacteria; phylum Bacteroidota; class Bacteroidia; order 2-12-FULL-35-15; family 2-12-FULL-35-15; genus 2-12-FULL-35-15. The sequence goes on along the minus strand of CANJPX010000005.1, from coordinate 54,219 downwards.
TCTATTTAGATTGATTCTAAATAAAAATATATTGTAAGTAATTCATTATAAGAAAGATATAAAATGATAACAGTCTCAGAAAATGCAAAACAGCATGCCATAAACCTGATTTTAAGTGAAAATCGCCCTCAGGATACTTTTATCCGTGTAGGAGTTGATGGTGGCGGATGTTCAGGACTTTCCTACAAATTGGAATTTGATAATCAGATCAAAGAAGGAGATCAGGTATTCGAAGACAAAGGAATAAAGATCGTGGTAGATAAAAAGAGTTTTTTATACCTTATTGGAACCGAATTGGATTATGCGGGAGGTTTAAATGGAAAAGGCTTCGTTTTTAACAATCCCAATGCAAGCAGAACATGTGGTTGCGGAGAGTCGTTCGGAGTATAAAAACTAGTAATAGGGCGACAGGAGTAATTGATGGTTTGGAGTTATAAGTCATAGTTTAGAATTTTTTAATTCTTAAACTTTGCAAAATTAAAATAAAGAAATGGCAAACGAGATTTTAGAAGATCAGATAGGCGGGGAATATAAGTACGGATTTGTTACTGATATCGAGGCGGATAATGCTCCGAAAGGATTGAATGAAGATATTATCCGGTTTATTTCCAAGAAAAAAAACGAACCCGAATGGATGTTGGAATATCGTTTAAAGGCATTTCGGTATTGGTTAACCCTGGAAGAGCCTCGCTGGGCGCATGTTTCCTATACCAAGCCAAATTTTCAAGATATCATCTATTACTCAGCACCAAAACCAAAAGTACAATTGAATAGTTTGGATGAAGTAGATCCTGAATTATTAAAAACATTTGAAAAGCTTGGTATCTCTATTGAAGAGCAAAAACGTTTAAGTGGAGTAGAAAGTAGAATTGCTGTGGATATAGTGATGGACAGTGTTTCAGTAAAAACAACTTTCAAAGAAACCTTATCAGAAAAAGGAATTATTTTTTGTTCATTCGGAGAAGCCGTTCAAGAGCATCCTGAATTAATTAAAAAATATATGGGCTCGGTTGTTCCTTATACCGATAATTTTTATGCGGCATTAAATTCAGCTGTTTTCACAGATGGATCATTCTGTTACATTCCGAAAGGAGTACGTTGTCCGATGGAACTTTCAACTTATTTCAGGATCAATGCTTCCGGTACAGGTCAGTTTGAGCGCACCTTGATCATCGCTGACGAAGGTGGTTATGTTAGTTATCTGGAAGGATGCACGGCACCAATGCGTGATGAAAATCAGTTGCATGCTGCAGTTGTGGAGATCGTTACGCATAAAAATGCAGAAGTGAAATACAGTACCGTTCAAAATTGGTATCCTGGAGATAAAGAAGGGAAAGGCGGGATTTTTAATTTCGTTACCAAGCGTGGAATTTGTTTAGAAGATAATTCGAAGATATCCTGGACGCAAGTAGAAACAGGCTCTGCAGTAACCTGGAAATATCCATCGGTAATTTTAAAAGGCGATAATTCAGTGGGTGAATTTTATTCTGTTGCTGTTACAAATAATTATCAGCAGGCAGATACCGGAACAAAAATGATGCATCTTGGAAAAAATACAAGAAGCACGATCATATCCAAAGGGATCTCAGCAGGCTTTAGTAATAATAGTTACAGAGGGTTGGTGCGTATCGCTAAAGGTGCCAGCAACGCGCGTAATTTTTCGCAATGTGATAGTTTATTGATGGGTGATAAATGTGGAGCACATACATTTCCATACATCGAAATAAAAGATAAGTCGGCAGTAGTAGAGCATGAAGCAACCACTTCAAAAATTGGTGAGGATCAATTATTCTATTGCAAGCAACGCGGAATAGATAATGAAAAAGCGATTGGGTTAATTGTAAACGGATATTGCAAAGAAGTATTAAATAAGTTACCGATGGAATTTGCCGTTGAGGCTCAGAAGCTTTTGGCGGTTTCATTGGAAGGGTCGGTTGGATAAAATAATTCACCACGGATTACGCAGATCAACACAGAATCTGTGAAAGCCTGAGAAATCTGTGGTTAAATAAAAAAGTATGTTAAGTATAAAAAATCTACACGCCTCCATTGGAGGAAAAGAAATTCTGAAAGGAATTTATTTAGAAGTAAAAGCCGGAGAAGTTCATGCAATCATGGGACCGAACGGTTCCGGGAAAAGTACTTTGTCAGCTGTACTTGCAGGAAGAGAAGATTATGAAGTTACGGAAGGATCGATAACCTTCAACGGTAAAAATTTGTTAGAGTTATCTCCTGAAGACCGTGCCAGAGAAGGAATATTTCTTGCTTTTCAGTATCCGATAGAAATCCCAGGAGTTAGCAATGTGAACTTTTTGAAAACTGCATTAAATGAGATCCGTGCTTATAAAGGATTAGAACCTATGGAAGCAAAAGATTTTTTAGCGCGGTTAAAAGAGAAACAAAAATTGGTTGAGTTAGATGGCAAGCTTGCAAACCGTTCTGTAAATGAAGGTTTCAGCGGTGGTGAGAAAAAAAGAAATGAGATTTTCCAGATGGCTATGTTGGATCCTTGTTTAGCTATTTTAGATGAAACAGATAGCGGATTGGATATTGATGCCTTGAGAATTGTTGCCGGCGGTGTAAATAAATTAAAATCAAAAGACAATGCAACGATTGTGATAACGCACTATCAGCGCTTGTTGGATTATATCGTTCCGGATGTGGTACATGTTTTATTTAACGGGAAGATTGTAAAGTCGGGTCCGAAAGAATTAGCCTTAGAGTTGGAAGAAAAAGGATATGATTTTATTAAAGAGGAAGTAGGAGCGTAATGGAAATCATAACAAAGACAAATATTACAAAAGATAAGCTGATCGCTGAATTTGAATCTTCAAAGAATTCATTGTTTGGTGATTTGAAATTGCGTGAGGCAGCTGCAGAAGCATTTTCAAAACAAGGTATTCCTAATCGCAAGAGTGAAGAATATAAATATGTGAATGTGGAGTTGTTGTTGAAAGGAGATCATTCTTTTTCAAGTTCCAAAAAACTTTCTAGTCAGCAAATTGGCAGCACACAGTTTTTGAAAGATGCTATTGTTATTGTAATTGAAAATGGAGTTTATAATAAGGAGCATTCTAGAATAAATCCGTTGCCGCAAGGTTTGCAAATTTTTAATATTGCGGAGGCAAATTCAAACGAGACATTTCAAAAACATTTTTCTAAATATTCTGATATAAAAAGCGATCCTTTTATCGCTTTGAATGGGGCTTTGGCATCAGGTGGTGTATTTATTCATGTTGCGAAAAGTGCTGTGATTGTAACGCCGGTGCATATTATTCATATCACTTCGGTTTCTGAGGCTACTATATTAAATTCTCGTAATTTAGTTGTAGTAGATGAAAATGCGCAATTGAAAATTGTTGAATCGTATGAAATTATTGATTCCTCGGTTAAATGTTTTAACAACGCTTTGACAGAGATTGCAGTTGAAGTAAACGCCATTGTCGATCATTATAAAATTCAGAATGAAAAGGAGTTCGGGAATCTGATCTCAACAACTCAGGTGCTGCAGAAAAAGCAGAGTCATTTTTCTACGCATACATTTACTTTGAGTGGTTCATTCGTAAGGAATAATCTGAATATGGTTTTGGATGACCAATTCATTGAATCACATTTAAATGGATTGTACTTAACAAATGGAACGCAGGTTGTCGACAATCATACCTTAGTGGATCATCGCAAGCCAAATTGTAATAGCAATGAGCTTTACAAGGGGATTATTGAAGACAAGTCCTCAGCAACATTTAATGGAAAAATTTACGTTCGTAAAGATGCGCAAAAGACAAATGCTTTTCAGTCGAATAAAAATATTTTATTGAGTGATGATGGAACCATTAATACAAAACCACAATTAGAGATCTATGCGGACGATGTAAAATGCTCACATGGAACATCAACAGGAAAGTTGGATGCGGATAAAATATTTTATCTTCGTGCACGCGGCTTGAGTGAAATAAGTGCCAAAAAATTACTGATGCATGCTTTTGCTTCTGAAGTTGTTGATACTGTGAAGATTGAAGCTCTACGCGAATATATTGAAGCGGAAATTTCAAAACGGTTTGAATAGAAAATGTTGTAAAAAACATCGTTCTTCGCATTGAAGGCAATTCATAAATCTTTTGGGGCAAAATAAATGTATGCTTTTCAAAAATAAAAATCTTCTTTTATTACATTTTATTGTTCTCATCTGGGGCTGGTCCCCGATTCTTGGTAAACTCATTAATATTGAAGGCGTTGTTGCTTATCAACTAGTTTGGTTCCGGATGTTAATCACTGTGATCACCGTTTCTTCCTATCTAATTCTTGCAAAAAAAAGCATACAACTTCCTAAGAATGATATTTATCGTCTTGTTGGAACAGGTGCTATCATCGCCTTTCATTGGTTTTGTTTTTACAACGCAATCAATGTTTCGAATGTGTCGGTTACTTTGGTAGCCTTTGCAACCGGGACATTGTTCACTTCTATAATTGAACCAGTGTTTTATAAAAGAAAGATCATTCGCTATGAAATAGCTTTTGGAATGGTCATTATCGGAGCTATTGCCATGATCTTTCAAGTGGAAACGCAATATACCTTAGGGATCATTTTCGGAATGTTGGCAGCACTTACATCTTCTTTTTTTACAGTTTTCAATGGGTTGCTTGTAAGAAGAATACCTTCGCCGGTTATTGCTTTTTATGAGTTGGGTGGAGGGTTTTTAGCCTTGACAATTTATCTTTTTTTTACAGGAGAATTTAAGCCTGAATTTTTTAGTATCAGTCCGAGAGGATGGGGATGGCTTTCTGTATTATCAATTTTAGGAACAGCATTTCCTTTTATTGCCAGTGTTAATCTGATGAAAAAGATAAGTCCTTATACAATTACGCTCACCGTAAATTTAGAAACCATCTATGGAATTATCATCGCCTATATTCTATGGAAAAAAGATGAATCAATGACTCCAGGTTTTTATTTAGGAACAATGATTATTCTGGCAACCATTTTTGGTAATGGTTTGTTGAAGCAATATCTGAAGAAAGAATAAAAAAATCCTGTCCGCTATTCCGGACAGGATTTCTCTCTAAACTAAGGAACAAATTATCTATTAACAATAATCTTTTTAGTAGAAACAGTGTTGTTTACTTTCAATTGAAGCAAATACATTCCTTCTGCTACCGAAGAAGCATTCCAGGTAGTAGAATAATTTCCACTGGTTTTATTTCCGTTTTCTAATTCAGCAATTGTATTTCCCAAAAGATCAACAATGGTGATGGATACATTTGCATCTTTATTGATGGAATAATTTATTGTTGTATTATCACTGAATGGATTCGGATAATTTTCAAATAATGAAACAATATTGGTTTGCTCTTGTACACCAAGTGGAAGTACATTTATTGTAAACACACCAGATGTATGTCCGGGATTTATTGAATCACAATAAGTAGCAGTACAAGCCGGTCCTGTTGAAATTGTCAAACAGATCATTACCGGATAGGTGATCGAATAGGTGTGTGATGGGTATTGCAGCGTTGATGATGTTCCGTCACCAAAATCCCAAAAATAAGTTGTCCCTGCTGCAAGAGCTGCTGTGTTATAGATGAAGTAATTGAATAAGTTTGTTGAATCCTGAATGATATTAAAAGTAGCATCACAACTTGTTAAGCCACTAATTGTAACATAATTGCAGTACTGACAAGAATCTGTGCCACCGCCTGTTTCATAAACAGTAAGACATACTAAATATGTTCCGTTTGCAGCATATAAATGGGAGTTATTCCCAACAGTTGAACTTGTAGCGGCATCTCCAAAATCCCAGAAGTAAACCGGACTGGAACCTGAAGGTGTGTTGGAAAATGATGCAAGGCCAGCTGATTCAGAATAAGTAAATATAGGATTTACAATTCCCATACACGATCCTGTTGATCCGGATCCAATTGTAATTGAATCACAAAATGTATCGGTACAAGTTCCTAAAAAATTGCTGATGGTTAAACAAACTATATAGGTTCCCGGAGAAGCATATAAATGAGTTATGTCACCGGTACTTGTGCCGCCGGTTCCATCACCAAAAGACCAGCTGCTAGTTAATCCTGTACCTGTTGACATATTTACAAAATAACCATATCCAATTGAGTCGAAAGGTATAAAAGATGCGGTGCAAGAAGCCGTGCCTGTAGGATTAATTATCGCTATTGTATTGCAAAAAGTATTGTAGCATCCTAATGTACTATCGAACAATCCAAGCGAATCGTAAATTGTCAAACATGCAGTATAGGTTCCGGAACTTGCATAGTTGTGTATTCCAGGGTTTAATAACGTGCTGTAATTGCCATCACCGAATGACCAGTAATAATTTAACCCTGTTCCTGCTGAGGAAGTATTTGTAAATGCAACGTCTCCGTTATTTGCTGGGTCAACGATCGAAGTGTAACCGGCAGTACATTGTGCACTAGCTTTAAAGCCGAAGGAAACTAAGGCAACAAACATTAAGGCTCTTATGAGTTTTGATAGAATGTTTTTTCTAATTGCGAAAATTGTTTTCATGGTATATGGTTTTAATTGTTTTTAAAGATTTCTAATTTGATGATACAAATGTGCAACACAAAATGACAGTATTAAAATCAAAATCTAAAAATCTTACGCATTCAAAAACACAATAAACTTTAAATAGTTCAATTATAAAGCAAATATTCGTTCAAAGGACTTTCTTATTCAAATTTTAAAATAGGATCAATTAAGAAGCCAAAAAGCAGATATAATAAAATAAATGGAAGAAAAAAGTAATTTATTTCTCCTGTTTGATTAATCATTAATAGTACTTGCGAATCATAAATAATAATGGAAAGCGCATTGTTTCATCCATTTCAAATTTACAAAAAAAAGAAGATAGTTTATGCATTTATCCTAAATTTGTAATTCAATAAGATCCGTATGAATTCTAAACTTTATTGCAATAGTTTAACACAATATTCGAGATATAAAACCCGTGTTGTAACCATAGGCGACCTGCCGATGGGTGGCGATAATCCAATTCGCATACAATCCATGACAACAACGGATACTATGAATACGATCGCAACGGTTGAGCAAAGTATCAGGATGATCGATGCTGGCTGTGAATATGTGAGGATCACAGCACCAAGTATTAAAGAAGCTCAGAATTTAGAGAATATCAAAAAAGAATTACGTGCCCGTGGGTGCAATACACCTTTGATCGCCGATATTCATTTTACTCCGAATGCTGCAGAACTTGCCGCCCGTATAGTTGAAAAGGTGCGCGTGAATCCGGGGAATTATGCCGACAAAAAGAAATTTGAGAATATTGAATACACCGATGCTATTTATATTTCTGAATTGGATCGTATCAGGGAACGATTTACTCCATTAGTAAAAATTTGTAAAGAGTATGGCACTGCAATGCGAATCGGAACGAATCATGGTTCATTAAGCGATCGTATCCTAAGCAGATACGGTGATACGCCATTGGGAATGGTAGAAAGTGCTTTGGAATTTTTGCGCATCTGCGAAGACAATAATTATTACAACATTGTTTTATCGATGAAAGCCAGCAACCCTCAGGTGATGGTGCAGGCATACCGTTTATTGATCTTGAAAATGCAGGAATTAAATATGAATTACCCATTGCATTTAGGTGTTACAGAAGCTGGTGAAGGTGAAGATGGTCGAATAAAATCTGCTGTTGGAATAGGAACTTTGTTGGAAGACGGTATTGGTGACACTGTGCGTGTTTCATTAACAGAAGATCCTGAATTTGAAATTCCTGTTGCAAAAAATTTAATTGAACGTTATTCGAAAAGGACAGATCATAAATCAATTCCTGAAATAATAAAATTACCTTATTCCCCATATGATTTTACGAAAAGAATTTCTCAGGAAGTAGTAAATATTGGTGGCCATAATGTTCCTCGTGTTATTGCTGATTATAGTGAAAAACAAAAAATTACAGCAGCGTCATTTTATGCCGTAGGAAATAATTATTCGGTACCTTCAGATAAGTGGAACCTCACCGATCAGGCATGTGATTATATTTTTGTTGGCGATAACAGCGTTGATTTTCAAATTCCTGGAACATTGGGATTGATATATAACGCAGCGACGTGGAATAATTTATTTGATGTAACTAGGTGTTATCCTTTATTTACGTTTGATGAATTTGTTAATTCACAAAAAAGATCGGAGAGCCTGAATTTTATTTTGGTTACAATAAACGATATCCTTCAGCTTTCAGAGCTTCAAATTTCCAAATTTCCAAATTGTGTTTTTGTTTTTGAAACATCTAATGAACATGGAATGGCAGAACAAAGAAGAATGTTTGTTGCGTTAATGCAAAATAATGTTGGTGTCCCGGTTATCATAAAAAGGAACTATTCTAATATCTCTGAAGAGAAAATTCAATTACATGCTTCCACGGATTTCGGAGCATTATTTTTAGATGGCTTTGGTGATGGTATCTGGATCTCACAAAACAAGTGTACTTCCACAAAAAATGTAAATGCTATTGCATTTGGGATACTTCAGGCAACACGAACACGTATCTCCAAAACAGATTATATTTCTTGTCCTTCCTGTGGAAGAACGTTATTCGATCTTCAGGAAACAACAGCGAAGATCCGGAGCCGTACCGATCATTTAAAAGGAATAAAAATAGGGATCATGGGATGTATCGTAAACGGACCGGGCGAAATGGCTGATGCCGATTACGGATATGTGGGTACGGGCATTGATAAAATAACTTTATATAAAGGCCGAGAAGTAGTAGAGCGGAATGTAAATTCGGATAAGGCGGTAGATGCACTTGTAGAATTGATCAAAAAAAATGGCGATTGGGTAGAGAAGGAAAAATTGTAAAACGAAAAAAAATCATTAAATTTGATGAAATAAACAAGTATAAAATTAATTAATCCCCCATTTCATGAAAAAAATCTTTACACTTATTGTTTCAACAATTATTACTTCTGCCGGACTTTTTGCTCAAGCAACTCCAAACGCAGGATTTGAAGCCTGGACACATAACACATTTCCTAGTTATGACACTCCTAATAGTTGGGATAATTTAAATTCTTCAACGGGAGGTCTTGGTGTTTTCACGTGTATTAAAGCAACAGCAGCAGCAGATATTCATGGCGGAGCAGCTGCAATAAAATTAATTACAAAATCTGTATTCGGACAAACTGCGAATGGAATTGCAACAACTGGAACTATCAATACAACTACCCAAACGATCGGTGGTGGTATTGTTTATACTTTAAGACCTGATAGTATCGTTGGTTTCTATAAATATACATCTGTAACAGGTGATAACGGGTTTGCAGAAATACAATTATTAGGTGCTGGAGGAGATACCGATACAATTGGTTATGCACGATTTACAACACCAACAACAACAGTTGGGTCATATACTAGATTTGCCAAGGCAATCATTTATCGTAATGCAAATCCAATTGCAAAATCAATTTGGATATTGTCTTCAAGCAAAGATGCTGTTACTCACTTTGTAGGTAGTACCGCTTTCTTTGATGATGTGACCCTTGTGTTTGCACCTGCTACCGGAATCGTTAGTCAACCGAAATTTGAACTTACTGTTGGTCCGAATCCTTCTATTGACCGTATCATCATCAAAAATAGCATGACACCGAAAGCTGCTTTTGTTTTATATGATGTTACAGGACGCAAAGTTGCAGAGAAACAAATTGAGGCGGGAACAACATTAATAGACATCAATGAATACCCAATGGGATTATATATTTATACTGTTAGCGATGAAAACAATAATGTCATCAAAACCGATAAATTGATCATCCAAAAATAATATTTTTGATCATTAAAGCTGTTCCTTTAACATAGGTTAATGGAACAGCTTTTTTTTAATACTTGATTGATGCAAACTCCAATTTCTCTGAAAATTATTTCTCGTTTCTTGTTTTTTATTTTTCTTGTGTCCATTTCTTGTTCGATGAAAGCTCAGGGATATGGGGTCTTGAAAGGGACTATCATGGATGCTTCAACTAAAGAAGCAATTATTGGTTCGACAATTTATGATGCGAATGACATCACGCGCGGGGTTGTTAGTGATGTAAATGGAAATTATGAGTTGCGAATGAATTTAGGAAAACATAATATGATCTGCTCGTTTGTTGGAATGCGTGCGGATACTTTTACTGTATTTATTGATTCAAATAAAGTGGCAGAATACAATGTAATGCTAAAGTCGAATGCCACACAGCTGCAAACAATGGTTGTTTCTGCCGGCAAATATGAGCAACGATTAGAGGAGGTTACTGTTTCAATGGAAGTGTTAAAACCTTCTCTGATAGAAAATAAAAATGCCGCTAACATTAAAGGTGCTCTCGAACAGGCTCCCGGATTAAATATTTTAGATGGAGAGCCGCAAATTCGTGGAGGAAGTGGATTTAGTTTTGGTGTTGGCAGCCGCGTTGCGATATTGATAGATGGATTGCCTGCTTTAGCAGGAGATGCAGGTCGGCCAGAGTGGAATTTTATTCCTGTTGAAAATGTGGAGCAAGTCGAAATTATTAAAGGTGCTTCTTCCGTTACTTATGGTTCTTCTGCACTAAGTGGAAGTATCAATATTCGTACAGCATATCCTACCGACAAACCATTGACGAAAGTGAATGTATCATCCGGAATTTATGATGCACCATCTGTTGATAGTACTAAATGGTGGAAAGGCACCGCTAATTTTTCAAATCTCAGTTTTCTGCATTCTCAAAAATTTGGGCAAGTGGATCTTGTGGTTGGTGGAATGGGTATCTACGACCACGGTTATATCGGTCCTCCTTCATTTCATCCGAATCTTGGTTCAGGAAATGATACTATCAGCGAATCGCAAGTTGGTGAAAAGACGGGAAGGTTTAATTTTAATTTCCGTTATCGTCCAAAAAAAATTGTTCAATTGAATTTGGGTGTCAATGGAAATTTTATGAAGTCGACAAATAATTTTTCATTGGTATGGGACAATGATACATCAGGCTTGTATCGTGCATTCCCAAAGACAATGACGTTGCAAAATCAGACGTTATTATATGTTGATCCATTTATAAATTATTATACCAAAAGCGGATTGAAACACACGTTGCGCGGCCGATATTTCTATACAAAAAACAGTTTGACCAACAGTCAGTCGAATGAAACAAACGTTATCTATTCTGAATACCAATTTACAAAGCAATTGGAAAAAATTGAAGGGCTCAATATTACTGGTGGTATAGTGATGAACCAGACCTATTCTTTTGCAGCATTGTATAATAACGGGATCTCTCCCGACAATCATTTGAAAAATTATGCAGCCTATACTCAACTTGATAAAAAAATAATGAAAGTTTTAAATGCTTCATTCGGATTCAGGGGTGAATACTTCAAAATGAATAATGAGGAAAATGTTGTTAAACCAATCTTCAGGTCGGGATTGAATTTAAAATTGGCGCAAGCAACCTTTTTGCGGTATTCATACGGACAAGGTTATCGCTTTCCAACAATAACAGAGAAATTCATCAAAACAAGGACCGGTGGTTTAGATATTTTTCCTAATCCTCAGCTACAGCCTGAAACAAGTTGGAATACAGAGGTCGGCTTGAAACAAGGATTTAAGATAAATAATTTCATTGGCTTTATCGACCTTGCTGCCTTTTGGCAAGAGTATTCAAATACAATTGAATTTACTTACGGATTCTGGGATAAGCATAAAGATATTTTTGGCGATGACAGTTTAGCTGCAGGATTTAAATTTATCAATACAGGTGAAACGCGCGTTCGTGGACTAGAAGCTTCAATTGCAGGACAAGGGAAAGTTTCAAATGATCTTAAGATTGATCTATTGTGCGGATACACTTATGTTCTGCCTCAAGCAGTGAATCCAAATGCTGTATTTGCTGTTGATAGTACTCCTCAGGCAATGACCTATATTTTTACTAGTACCGATACCACTAACAATATTTTGAAGTATCGTTTTCAGCACATCGCAAAAGCGGATGTCCAAGTGACTTATAAAATGTTTTCCATCGGTGCCAGCTGGCGGTATTTTAGTCCGATGCAAAATATTGATAAAACGTTTTATCGCTTGGAAACTGTTTTACACAGCGGAATCGAAAAGTATAGGGACAATCATAATTATGGCACCCATATATTTGATGCAAGAGTGGGAGTGGAAGTCTCCAAAAAACTTAAGGTAGCATTCGTTGTAAATAATGTCTTTAATAAAAGTTATTCCTTACGTCCGCTTAAGATTGAATCACCAAGGACATTTGCTTTGCAGATATCTCTGAAGGTTTAATTTTTATTTACCTCTTTGTCCTTTAGCTTTTGATATTCTCTTATGGTATTTGTTTCTTTGTCGTCGTGGTATGCATTATAATAACCAAAGGCTAATCCAATACCCCAACCAAGTGTACACCATATTGGCCAAGGGAAGTCTCTTCCTTGCACTGTGTCAAAATCACTGTGATCCTGTGTAAAATACCACATTGACCATAAAAATCCATTTACAATAATGTAGGATGCCAATTGCTTTTTAAATCCTGCACGCTTTTTGGCGATGCGCCATAATTGTTCGTCTCTGTTTTCCATTGGGATGTTTTTTTTAGTTATTTTTTCAGAAAAAGTATTGTTGATCTATATTTCAAAAGATTAAATTTCCGGAACAGTTTCTCTTTTTACACATACATAAATGTAATTTAGCTTATTAAATAAACCTAAATTTTGTTCACTTATTTTTTATTGTTTTTGACTCAAGAAATAGAAACGTTGTCAATTAAAATATTTTTGTAACTTTAAAAGACGGAAGAATTCAAAAATTGAAATTCCTTCATAAAAAAATGATTAAAAATTTAACAAATAAAATGAAACGATTTTTTTTTCTACCCAAATTATCCATGGTAAGTTTGATGTTTCTTCTTACTGCGAGTATTATTGTTGTTAATGAAATGGGTTGTGCTCCGAAACCAGCTTGTGGGACAAAACGTGATCACAGAAAAAGAAAAAAGAGAGTGCATAAGTTTGCTCCCTCAATGGGAATAAATAGTAAACCCTCAATTAATTATTACGTATCGAAATAGGTTGTTAAATTTTTATTTTTCGAAGAACTTCTCAATAAAAAAAACCAAACATTTGTTTGGCTTTTTTTATTATTTGGTAGTTCTGATATCTCCTTCTTTCAGTGGTCGGAAGGCTGTTCTTCTATTCTTTTGATGTTCTTCCTCTGTTGTTGCATGTGGAATCAACAATTTGCTTTCGCCGTATCCCTGAGGTAATAATCGTTCAGGTGCGATGCCTTTTGAAATTAAATAGTCAACACAAGATTTAGCTCTCTCTTGTGATAATTTCATATTGTATTTATCACTTCCACGATCATCAGTGTGTGAGTTAATTTCAACAGTTAAGTTATTATTCAAATTCAAGAAATCTGTAAGATCGTCCAGGATCTTTTTTGAAGCTGGTCGTAAAGTAGCTTTATCCAAATCGTATTCGATGCCCGGGATCACGATATCTCCGGAAGGAATAGGAGATAAAAAGAAATCTTTTACCAAGTGAGCAGATTCTGTTAGGCCCAATGTAGTTACGTTTCCGGCATCACCGAAAAATTTATTTTTCTGTGCTTTTAAATACAATTCCATTCCTTCATCCAAGGCTGTGAAATAATTTCCATCAGCATCTGAGAATAAATAAAATGGTTCTTTATCTCCACGAATATCTTTTACAGTGATCATTGCATTTGCAATCACCTGATTTGTTTCAGCATTATATACAGTTCCTTTTAGATCAAATACCAACGGATCTTTTTCTATCGAATATACTTTTAAACATGCTCCACCTGAACAGGTTTTACATTCCTCTCTGTCGGAAGTTAAAAATCCATTTCTCTGACTACGTTCTAAAACAAAATATGAATCGTCTTTACTGGAGTTAAATGGAGCGCCTAAATTTTTGGGAGCGGACCACAATGAATCACTGTTGTACGAAGACTTAAAAATATCCAATCCGCCAAATCCCGGATGTCCGTCAGAACTGAAATAAAGTGTTGATGTATAATAATGAAAGAATGGTGTCACTTCGTCTCCCGGAGTATTGAATAAAGGTCCCATATTGATTGGGGAGCCGGTTGGACGGCTGTCATCATCTAAATTCACATACCAAAGATCCATTTTCCCGAAACCTCCCGGTCGGTTGGAGGAGAAATACAAAACACTTCCATCTGGAGAAAGTGATGGGTGCATTGTTTTATATCCTGCAAGATTTATATTATCATTTAATTTTTCTGCACCAAGCCATTTATCATTCATTGATTTTGAAAGATAAATAGAACACTCATTTTTATTTGTTGTTGACCAGCGAGTGAAAAAATAATTGCTTCTGTCTAAAGTTAAAAATCCTGCTCCTTCATGCATTTCTGTATTCGCAGGACCTTCAATCTTGCTCAAGCTGTTCCAACCGCTATTTGTTTTCTTTAAGGTGTAGATATCGCAGACATATTTTGGGTCTTGTTTTTTCGGATCCAAAACAGTATTGCCATCGCGCGCCGTGGTAAATTGAATAGTATTCGCATCACCGTAATAGTTTACTGCAAAACTTGCAGTTCCTAAATTAAAGATTGAATCAAGCTTTTTAATGATTACTCCTGATTTGATATTAGAAGTATCAGTAGCCAAATAGCAACCGGCAATTTTTAGTTTCGCTTGCTTGAACATTACAGAGTCTTTTTTCTCCGAATCATTCATCACCATTTCAAATTGAAATGCAGCACCTGGATAACGTTGGTTCTTCATCAGAGCATCACCATACCAAAAACGTTCATAAGGATAATCCACAGGTTTGTTGTCTACAGATTTTTTAAACCAGATCTCTGCATTTGCATAATCATGATTCAATCGGTAACAATCCGCAATTTGATGAATTGTATATTGTTCAAGTGGATCATTTGTAACCTCCGTTTTTACGGAGTCTTTTACAACTTTCGCGCTGTCCTTATTTTTTTTCGGAGGAGCAACATAAGGTTTAGATGTGTATGGAAAGGTGAGATCAACAGAAGTCCCTTTGTCGATTATTTTTAAATAAAACGTTAAAGCACTTTTATAATCCCCGTTCTTATAAGCGATATCAGCATACTCTCTCCACTCCCTTTTGGTCTGAGCAAAAGCAGTTACAGTTACAAACAGAAATAATAATGCAAAAATATTCTTCGTGCTTTTCATAACTATAATCTTGGGCAATTAGCTAATGGATTTGGTTTTTTTGTGCGGGCAACATAAGTTAATGATATTTCGAAACCACCACGGTGATTCGATACCTGTTTTAAGGATGAGGTATTAATATCATAGCTGATGCGTGCCGTATAACTTCCTTTTTTTAATCCTGCTTCAATAATTGCAGCATCTTTATTTCTATATGTTGGTCCAAAGATCAAATAAGAATCAGAATTTTTTAAGAAGTAATGCAATAATAAAGTTGCAGTAAATTCCTGATCGTTGATCTGTTTCATGTATATGAACTTCGGTAACAACTGGATTTTTTCGTTGACATTTACTTTTACACCACCATGTAAATAATATCGTATTGGTAATTTATTTGAAGATCCAAAAAATGTTTCTGTCGGTTGTGTTAAGTGAAATGCAGAAAACCCGATGAAGGGATTTAAGCGTGCATTATCTTTAGCGTAATAATATAGAAATCCGGCATTGATATCATGAATCAAAAAGTTTGTATTACTGTATGATTCACCACTTGAAATCGATGTGTTGAATCCTCCGCCATCAACAGTTGTATACTGATTACCGAATGTAAGTTTGTCGATGTTTACACTTTTTTGAACGACCCCGCCTTGGATTCCCAACGCTAAATGATGTTTCTTTTCTTTGTCAAATACCACATCATAACCAACAGATAATAAGGCACTAAAAACATTGTAATTTCCAACACCTGCGCGGTAATTAAAAACCTGAAGACCTACTCCGAATTTTTTTACAGGCATGTCAAAAGATATTCCAGCTGTTGTAAATGGTTTTGTAGCCACTGCCATCCATTGTGTACGATAGTGTGCGTGAACACGATATTTCCCGTCAAACATTCCTGTCATGGCAGGATTTAAAAACATAGGAGGAGCGTCATATTGCGATAAGTGAAAATCCTGAGCAGAGGCAACTTTACCAAATACAAGACAAGCCAGTAAAAAGACTGTTTTGGTCGTGTGTCTAATGTATGTTGAAAAAACGTGTTTCATAAAAGTATATCCTACTATTTCTAAATAATAATATTATCGCAACAAAGTAACATCTCCTGACAATTTATATTCTTTGTCATCCATTGTAATACCAACAACTGTATAAACATATACTCCGATGGCTTGTTCAATATTGTTGCGTTTGCCATCCCATCCTGCACAGGAGTGACCCAAACAATCAGTTGCATCACTTGATTCAAAAATCAATTCGCCCCAGTTATTATAAATTTTAAATTCTAATTTCTTGAATGGACCGCCATAGACATAGAAAATATCATTCGCTCCATCTCCATTTGGAGAAAATCCGGTTGGTATTTCCGGTGGCATTGAAATAATTTCTGTTTTGCAGATGGTATCGGTACAACCATTAATGTCTGTAACGATCAAACATACATCATAATATCCCCCTGCTCCATAAATGTGAGTAGGGTTTTGTAAGGTTGATGATGAATCGGCAGAGGAATCACCAAAATTCCAAAACCACGAAATCGGACCATTTGTAGATTGGTCAGAAAAATTAATGGTTTGATTTACGTTTCCTGTAAAATCGTCCGCCGTAAAAGCCGCGCCGGGTCCGGGTAAAACATTTACTACTTGTGTAACAGAATCAATACATCCCTGAGATGATTGAACGATCAAAATTGTATTGTAAGATCCTGCAGAAGGGAAGTTATGTGAAGGATTCTGAATTGTACTGTTCGGACTTGAATCACCGAATGTCCAATTCCATGAAGCGATTGTTGCCCCTCCACCAATAGTAGACATATCAGTATAAACTGTTCCGTCATCCAAACAAATACCGTTGGCATTAAAATTAGCTACTGGTTTTTCAAATACATTTAAAGTTTGTGCAAGTGTATCAACGCAGCCATTATTAGAGGTAACAATTAATGATACAGTGTAAGGACCACCTGAAGCGTAAATGTGTGTAGGATCCTGCAAAATGCTTGTTCCCAGATCGCCAAAATTCCAGCTCCATCCTACGATAGTTCCAACAGATGTGGAAGCATCAGTAAAGACAACCGTGTCTTGCGGACAAGCATTTACGCTGCTGAAGGCTGCTATTGGTGACGGTATGATCGTAATGTTAATGGTGTCAGCATTAGAATGACAACCGCCATTGTTTGTGGAAGTAAAAATTAAAGTAACACTTCCGGAAAGATCGTCTGAAGGGCTCGGCAAATAAGTACTACTTAATGACGTATCACTTGGTGCGAATGAACCGGTTCCACTTGATGTCCAAATTCCATTACTAGTTGTAACAGATGCGTTTAGTGCTATTGGATTGCTTGCGCAGGCGCTGTTACCTGAAGTAATAACAGCAATTGGTGTTGCGGTAAATGTTACTATTGTGCTGTCGCTTGCTGCAATACAATTTCCATTTCCTGTGGATGTCACATAAAGCATAACGGTGCCCGCAGAAGTGTCGGCAGTACTAGGAATGTAGCTGGTACACAATGAAGTAGGACTCACAAATGTTCCTGTTCCAGTTGTAGCCCATAATCCACCTGATGATACAGTGAGTATTGCACAAACAGGCACACTTGCGGTATCCTTACAGACGAAAATATTAGCTCCGGCATTTATTGTCGGCCCGGGGTAAAAAGAAATTATCACCTGATCGGTATCAGCCGGACAAAATCCGTTACCTGTTGTATATAATAATAATGTGTCTGCTCCACTGGCGATAGCGCCGGCAGAAGGTGTATAAGTAGGATTTAACGAGATACTAGAAGAGAAACTACTACCGAGCCCTCCGATCCATTGTCCGCCAAGGGCATTCAGTATTGTACCGCCCAAAGTAATGGTTGAATTGTTGGTACAACTGATCGTATCGCCACCTGCATTTGCAATTGGCCTGCCTTGAATGGTGACTGGATAAACAATTGTATCCTTACATCCGGCTAAAGTAGTAACAACCAAACTAACGTTAAAAGTACCTCCGACACCATATATATGTGTTGGATCTTGCAGCGAGGAAGTAAATCCGTCACCGAAATTCCAGTTCCATGATGTGATAGAACTTCCGGGATCCACGGATGAATTATCAGTATAATTTATAGGGAGTCCCATACAGTTTGGGGCATCGCTGGTATAATTAGAAATAACAAATGAAATATTAACCGTATGCGTCATTGTATCGGCACAAGGAGTACCATTGTTGATGATCAATTGGACGGTATAACTTCCTAATGCCGGATAGGTATGAGTAGGACTTGTAACAGTTGTTGTTGGAGAACCATCACCAAAATCCCATAAATAAGTGTTAGCAGTTGGAGTGGTCGTATTTGTGAAGGTAATAGTTGTTCCGCTACACGCACCGCTTGAGTTGAAACTAGCCACAGCAACAGGCGGGCAGTTCACAACGTTAAATTGAAAGTCGCGTAGGATCTGACCAATCTTAACACCATTCCTCCACTCTTCACATTTTACACCGGCAACAAATTGACCTAGAATCGGCGGTACACCATTTATCATTCCTGTAGAGCTAATTGTCAAAGAGTTTGGAGTTCCTGCATCTAAAGGATTATTGGCACCATAGGTGCTGGTCCATGTAACGGTTGGTTGGGTGAATACACAGCCTGGCCAAGTTGCAGCAGGAAGATCAGTATAAGGAGTATACAATGAGTATACAAGAGAATCTCCGTCAGCATCAGTAGCGCCGTGATCTACAAACATATTGTTTCCCTGACAAACGAAAACTGGAGGAGGTCTTACCCATTTCGGACTGCTATTCGCGATCACAATACCATTATCGGGAATATGAGCATACCAGGTTTCTCCGGCGGAAAGCGGTGCAACAATATTTAATAAGGTAGAGTTTCTGCAGCAATAAGAAAAGAAGAGATCATATCCTCCGGCAGTTGGCGGAAGCCCGCTTACCACTTTGGTGTAAACAGCTTCTTCAAGACAAATACCCGGATTTACAGCACAAGTGTCAATGTTTGGTGGAACAAGAGTTGCGCCGGGGAATGGAATAACAATATCTGCAAGTGAAACAGTACCACAGCTTCTTCTTACCTCAATTGTAACTGGATTTGGAAAAGCAGCACTTCCCGCCTTACAATCTCGGTAAAGTTTTAATGTTACACGATAGGTAGATCCACCTAATTGTTCATAGGTAAGGGAACCACCGACAATATGAGTTGCTTGGGTAACAAAAGAGAGAAGGAAGACAAAAATAATTAGGAGTAAAAATTTATTCTTCATTCAGTTAATTCTTTAGACGTTGAAAACAATTACGAACCGTAAATGTAATATATTTTTTTTTCATACAATTTTTTATCGTCCAAAATGTCATATTTATAATAAAAAAGCTTAGTTTTGGCTAAACTTATTTTGCATAAGCATGAAAAAAGTACTACTAATAATAATTATTTCAGGAATCTCCATTTTAGCCTCTACGGCTCAAATAAATATTCAGTGGCAAACGCGTTATTCAAGTGCAGGAAGCAATATTGACAGGGCAGAGGATTTGTTTATGGATGCATCTGGAAATGTGTATGTTACAGGCTTAGGGATGGGTGCAAGTGGGAATTTCGATTACGTTACAATAAAATATGATCCTGCCGGAACTCAGTTATGGAGAACGGAATATAATGGTCCGGGAAATAGCTTGGACGAAGCGCATGCTATTACTGTTGATGGTTCTGGAAATGTGTATGTTACAGGTTGGAGTTATGGTGGTGCGGCAACTGGATATGATTATGGAACCGTAAAATATAATTCATTAGGGGTTCAGCAATGGGCATCGCGATACACTAATACTGCCGGTGGAACTGATGAAGCATGGGATATTGGAGTGGATAATTCCGGAAATGTTATTGTTACTGGCAGTAGTGATGGTTCAGGAGCAAATAGTGCTGCAGCAACTATCCGATACAGTTCTGCAGGTGTTCAACAATACGCAAATCGATATGATGGCGCAGGTGGTGGTATTGATACCGGATATGGCATCTTTGTAAATTCTACAACGGGGGAGGCATATGTTACCGGATATTCATATATTAGTGCAGCTGCCGATTTTAATTACATCACCATTAAATATAATTTAGCCGGAGCACAACAATGGGCTACTCAATATAATGGTACTAACTCAAAATATGATGAAGCCAGAGCAATTTCTGTGGATGGTTCTGGAAATGTTTATGTTACAGGCTATAGCCAGACATTAGTTCTGACAAATTATGATTATGCAACTGTAAAATACAATTCTGCAGGGGCTCAACAATGGGTTCAACAATACAATGGAACCGGTGATGATTACGACAGAGCCAATGCTATTACTCTTGACATTCTAGGAAATGTTTATGTTACGGGAAAAAGTGTTGGTGCAGGAAGTGCTGCTGAAGATGCGTTGACAATTAAATATGATAATGCAGGTGTATCACAATGGGCAGCAAGATATAATGGACCTTCAAATGGTTATGATGAAGGGAAAGCTATCGCAGTGGATGCCACAGGAAACGTTTATATTACTGGTTATTCTTTTACTTCCGGTGCTAATAATGATTATTTAACTATTAAATATGATGCTGCAGGAACTCAGGAGTGGCTCACAAAATATAATGGTACAGGAAACAATGCAGATCAGGCAGCTGCTATAGCTGTTGATGGAATAGGAAACATTTTTATTACAGGTTTAAGTAAAGGTGCAGGTTCAAATGAAGATTTTGAAACGATAAAATATTGTCAATTGGTCTCTGATGCCGGAGTTGATACAACTATTTGTAATGGTAGTTCCGTTCAATTAAATGCTTCTGCTCCAGCTGCTGTTAGCTATGTTTGGACTCCTTCAACCGGTCTTGATTTTACAAATATTGCAAATCCTGTTGCAAATCCAACTGTTACTACAACGTATTTTGTTTCAATTACCAATGTGAATGGTTGTACGGATATGGATAGCATAGTAGTTACCGTTGTTCCATTACCTTCACCTAGTATCACTCCAAGCGGGGCTACATCATTTTGCACGGGAGGTTCCGTAACATTAACTGCTGCTGCTGCAACATCTTATTTGTGGAGCACTTCAGTAAATGATACATTGCAGTCTATTACAGTTTCAGCTTCAGGAACGTATACTGTTACTATTACAAATGGTAATGGGTGTTCCAGTACAGCAACGCAATCGGTTAGTGTTTTTGGATTACCACCTGTTAATGCAGGATTAAATGACAGCACATGTTTAAGTGTAAATATTAATCTTCTGGCAACAGGAGCAAGTACTTATGTTTGGTCACCTGCATCTTCCTTAAGTGATCCGAATATTGCAAATCCAATTGCCGGACCAACTGTTACTACAACGTATACTGTTATTGGAACAGCGGTTGGTGGTTGTACCAATACTGATTCCGTTACAATTACTGTATTAGGAAACCCCGGCTTACCTACTATTACAGAGGTGTTAGATTCGGTGATGTGCACTCCTTCCTACTTTGGATATCAATGGTATTTTAACGGTTCTCCAATTGTTGGTGCAACAAGTCAGAATTATAATTTTACCGCAAATGGAAATTATTATGTTGAGGTGTTCAATGTTTATGGTTGTTCAACGGTTTCTTCAGTATTAGTAATTAGCGATGTTGGGATCTCAGAAAATTCAACTACATTATCATTAAGTGTTTATCCAAATCCGACAACGAATAAATTTACAGTTGAGTTTATGCTTTCGAATGCTAGCCCAATAAAAATTAATGTAATGAATATCTCCGGACAGATCATTTACACTGAAGAAATAGAAGCCTTGCCCGGTAATAATAAAAAGGAGATCAGTTTAAGTAAAAATGCAAGTGGGGTATATTATCTACAAATGATCTCAAATAATGAGGTGGTAAATAAAAAGATCATTAAAAATTAATTCGAGGATTAAATTTAAAAAGTTCAATTTGTAATACACAAATTGAACTTTTTTATTTTACAATAATATATTGATTTTTTTATACCGCTTCAGAAACAACTTCCGTTACTTCAGGGATCATCCGTTTCAGCAATCCTTCAATTCCAGCTTTTAAAGTAACAGTAGATGAAGGGCAGCCGCTGCAGGCTCCTCTCAATTGAACGGTTACAATTCCATCAGCATAATTTTTGAATGTGATACTTCCACCATCACCTTCAACAGCCGGCCGAATATATTGTTCCAGGATTTCTATGATTTTTACTTCTATTTCTGTTGTTGGTGCAGCATGTTCAGTAAATACTTCTTTCTTTTCTGTAAAAGTATTATCAACTGCAACTTCTGTTTTTGGCAATTCAGAGATAATAGTTTTTCCTTCACCGACGTAAATGCGGATGAAATCACGTAATTCCAATGTAACTTCCTCCCATTGAATTTTATCAATTTTTGTAACGGTCACAAAGTTTGCTGCCATAAACACAGCTTTCACAAATGGGAATTCGAATAATGCTTTCGCCAATGGTGAACCTTGCGTCTCCGCTTTTGAAAGATATTGTGCGGTTGCCCCATCATGAACCAGCAATTGATTTGCAACAAACTTCATGGATGAAGGATTTGGAGTGCTTTCTGCGTATACTATAATTGGCTTTTTAACAACTGTGTCCATCTTTTTCTGTAATTTTGAGGTATTAAGATTTTTACAAAGGTACTAAAGTATCTTCAATTAATATTAATAGATGAACAGGCATTCACGATACTCGAACTGCCATCTTAATATCAAATCGGTTAGAATTGAAGTTTATCAAAGCTTATGAAAAGAAAGATAGATTTTTTAATTATTGGTTCGGGTGTTGCCGGATTGAGTTATGCGCTGAAGGTGGCGGAGCATGGTGAGGTATGCATGATCACAAAGGCGAATGAAGATGAAAGCAATACCAAATATGCTCAGGGTGGAATTGCTGCTGTGATGTATAGTCCGGATAGTTATGAAAAGCATATTCAGGATACTTTGATCGCCGGAGATGGAATTTGTGATGAAGAAATTGTGCGGATGGTAATTAGTGAATCTACTGAACGTGTGAATGAATTAATTTCATGGGGAGCAAAATTTGATAAAACGGAGAGTGGAGAATATGATCTTGCAAAAGAAGGCGGACACTCTGAACACAGAATACTTCATCATAAAGATAATACAGGATATGAAATCGAACGCGCATTATTAGCAGCAGTTCATAAGCATCCGAATATTGAAATTCTTGATCATCATTTTGCGATCGATATTCTTACTCAACATCATTTAGGTGAAGAAGTAAACAGCAGAACTCCAAACATCGAATGTTACGGGGCATATGTTTTGAATTTGCGAAGCAATAAGATTGAAACCATTTTAGCAAAAACAATTCTGATGGCAGCCGGTGGTGCAGGGCATGTATATAGCACAACCACCAATCCTACTATCGCTACCGGTGATGGTGTTGCGATGGTGTACCGGGCAAAAGGCAGAATAGAAGGAATGGAATTTTATCAATTTCATCCGACATCCTTATTTAATCCCGAGGAGAGTCCTTCCTATTTAATTTCTGAGGCGGTTCGTGGTTTCGGCGGAATTTTGAAAACTATTGATGGCGAAGAGTTCATGCAAAAATATGATGAACGCAGATCATTAGCTCCAAGAGATATTGTTGCGCGTGCGATAGATAATGAAATGAAAATAAGGGGAGATGACTATGTTTATTTGGATTGCCGCCATTTGAATAAAGAGGAATTGATAAAACATTTCCCAAATATATATGAGAAGTGTTTGAGTATCGGGGTCGACATCACAAAAGATTATATTCCAGTTGTGCCTGCAGCACATTATATGTGTGGAGGTATTAAGGTAGATAAGAAAGGAAGGAGTTCGATCAATCAGTTGTATGCTATTGGTGAGTGTTCTTCCACAGGATTGCATGGTGCAAACCGGTTGGCATCTAATTCTTTGTTGGAAGCAATCGTGTATTCTCATCATGCTGCTATTGATGCGATTGAAAAATTCAATACATTGAAATTCTGTGATTCTATTCCTGATTGGGATGCCGAAGGTACTGCTCATCCCGAAGAAATGGTTTTGCTGATACAAAGTTTGAGGGAAGTTCAATCCATAATGACGAACTATGTTGGGATCGTCCGTTCTGATATACGTTTACTGCGTGCTTTTGATCGCTTAGAAATTTTATACAAGGAGAATGAGGCATTGTATCTAAAGACGATTATTTCTCCGAAATTATGTGAGCTAAGAAACCTGATCAATGTAGCATATATCATTATCAAACAAGCAAGAAACCGCAAAGAAAGCCGTGGTTTGCATTTTACCGTGAATTATCCAAAAGGAAGTTGAAAAACATGAAACGCATTCTTACCAAGGCAGTTATTTATTCCAGTGTAATTATTTTGGTGGTCTGGTTGATCTATCTGGGATTAACAAATCTTGATAAAATGAAAGCCGAGGATAAAGAACGAGCGATTCGTTTGGAAAACGGAACCTGTGTGTTTGATAAGATGAATCTTGATAATGTTGTGGTTAAAGGAAATGGGAGGCCATTTTCTATGATGCTAAATATCGATACCTTGTTATATTACCATAAAGGAGAGTTGTATGATTTTATTTATGATCCCGTACTCGAAAATTCCCATCAAGCATTTAAGCTGGATAATGTAAAATTCAATTTTGATCAAAATAAAAATAATGGCCGGCTGACTGAAATTAAACTGGACCATTCCAGTCCATTTCAAATTGTTTCTGAAAATGATAATTTTGTTGTTGATCCTTCAAAACGACTTGGCTGGTATATTGAAAAATTTCCAAAATCATATGCGTGCAGGGTGGAGATCAATTCAAACATTACAACATTGATGACAGAGATCAGGATCGACAACAATATAGAAAGGAGTGATTTGAAATATATGTTGATTCACTTCTCAGTTGCTGATGAAGTTGTTGGAGTAAATTTTAGTTATAAATAAATTTATTTTCCTCTTGATACCTGAAAGCCTCCACCTAGGGCATATGCCGTAACATTGCCTTCTTCATTATAGGTAGGTTTTACTTCAACATCACGGCCGGTTATTTTACTTATTCCTCTGGTAACGATCTGAGCGAGATCCCAACCTGTAAATCGTTTAGCGCGTCCATTCTTTTTTTGCACAGCAAGTGTTTGGTCGTCCAATGTTTTTTCCTTGATCTTTTCAGCAGCTAATTCTTTTAAAGAAAGGTATTCAGTTCCTGTTCGGTTTGTATTTATTTTCTCTTTATTGTTTGCCAATGCAGGTAACTGTTGGTTGTTAATTGTCGGCTGTTGAATTACAAGCACTTCGTTATTGGGAGTCTTTTCAATGCTATTTTCTTTTTTGATCTCCGCAATATTTATTTTTTCTTCTTCATTAGCGGTGAGAATAGGGTCAATGGAGATATTGTTTTTTACATGATTTTCTTTTTTCTTTTTTACAACTGATGCTGTTTGAATTGGAGTGATTGAAGAATTTTTAATTACTTCATTTGCTTTAACGACAGCATTTGTATTTCCGCTATTTTCTTTTTGAATTGTTTCAATTCCATTATTTTTATCTGCAAAATTTTGGTCAACAGTATTTTTGCCCTTATAAATGAAGAACAAACCAAACAATAATAATATGGATGCAGCAGCCGCAACGTAATAATAGAAAGGAATGATCTTTCTCTCTTTACGCTTTAATTCTTCTTTGTTTTCGTATGCAACGGATAGATCCGCAACAAGTTTTGTTTGTTTGTACAAACTATAATTATGTTGCATCTCAGTGTTAACAGATAGTTGCTGATCCAGCAAAGCCGATTCTGGTTTGCTTAATAATCCTTCAATCGAAGCGATAAGCAAGTCGTCCCACTTTTGTAATTCGGGAACAACTCCTTCTCCTTTGGAGAGGGCTGGGGAGAGGCTTCGTTTTAAGGATTCTTTATTTTCAAAAACGATTGAAGTATCAGCAGACAATTTTGTTTTCTGAAACAATTCAAATTCAGGTAAATATTGGGGATGTTGTTTAATGAAATTTTCTACTAAGCCTTTTTCTTCAGCAGTTAAGGTGTCTTCTACAGAACGGATAAAATATTCGTCTTTGTTATTAATGTTTATTTCTTTTTTTAAACTTGATTTATCTCCGAAAGAAACGGTTGCCAGATCATCAAGCGTAACATTTTCAAAGCTTTCAAATTCTTCTCTCAATTCGGGGTGTTGTTCAACAAACAATAACAAGTCAGCCACCTGTAGCGGTGAAAGATTTCCTTCGTGGTAATCAAGGAAAAAGGCTTCGTAGTTATTTTTGTTAATATTCATTTTATTTTCTCCTCTTGAGAGTTATGTTTTGTTTCTTTATATCACATTTTCCATCGCACCAATATAATTTTTCAATGCTCCCCTTGCTCTGAAAATATAAACCTTCACTTGTGATTCGGTGAGGCCTGTTATTTCACCTATCTCAGCATAATTATAACCTTCATAATCACGTAATAAAATCACAGAACGTTGAATTTCCGGTAACTTATTTAATGCTTCGTTCAATATTTCTTTGAGGTCGCTGTATTGGCGACTGGAGCTCAGTGTATTCATTTTCGCTTCCGTCATGTCGCCTTGTTTTTTATCCCTTCTGATCCTGTCGATCATGGTGCGATAAGCGGTAGTGAACATATACGATTTGGCATTTGTGCTTTCTACGTCCGAAACTTTCAGCCACATTTTCTCATATGTATCCTGCACAATGTCACGTGCTTTCTCCGAATCCTTAATATTCTTAAGGATGAACCGGTAAAGGTTATCTGCATGTAAATCAACTGTTTTGTTGAATTCTTCGACAGTCATTGTAGCGTTTTTTTGGTCGTTTTCAGGTTTATGACGACTAACTAAATGTAAAGTTACAGGGTTTTTTGGAATTTTTTATTTTTCAAGAAAATCTACTGTTTTTGGGTTATGAGAATGCCGTTTCATGGTTTTGGAGCAAAATCATCCCGCTCCGTAACAAACATTCACCCGCTTTTCACTTCATCTTTCCGCGAAAAGCGGTAAAGGATTTTCGTTACAATCGGGGCTAGCTAATAATATATGTGTTTTCATATCCGCCTTAGGGATAGCAGTGGAAATCCTTTTTTAGGAACGAAAAAAGATTGAAGCGTATAGCCCGACCTGAAAGGGAAGGCCCTATAAATGAATGAAAGACCTAATCGTTCAACTTCAACACTGCCATAAACGCACTTTGAGGAATGTCAACGCTGCCGACAGAACGCATCCGTTTCTTACCTTCTTTTTGTTTTTCAAGAAGTTTACGTTTACGGGAAATATCACCACCATAACATTTCGCGGTAACATCTTTACGCATCGCTTTGATGGTTTCACGGGCAATTACTTTTGCTCCGATAGCCGCCTGAATAGGGATCTCAAACTGTTGACGCGGAATCAGTTCTTTTAATTTCTCGCACATCTTCTTGCCGAACTCATACGCATTATCGCGGTGAATCAATGATGACAAGGCATCAACCGGTTCGGAATTCAATAAGATATCCAGTTTCACCAAATAACTTTGGCGGTAATCCAATGGCTGATAGTCGAAAGAAGCATATCCTTTGGAGATTGTTTTCAGGCGATCATAAAAGTCGAATACAATTTCGCCCAGCGGCATATCAAACATAAGTTCAACACGGTCGGTGGTTAAATAAACCTGGTTGGTAATGATCCCACGTTTACCGATACACAGGCTCATGATATTTCCTACATATTCCGATTTTGTGATGATCTGTGCTTTGATATACGGCTCTTCCACTCTATCCAATTTACTTGGATCGGGCAGATCGGAAGGATTGTTCACTACCAATAATTCGTTTTTTGTATCGTATGCGTGATACGACACGTTGGGAACCGTTGTAATAACAGTCATGTTAAATTCACGCTCCAACCGTTCCTGAATAATCTCCATGTGCAGCATTCCTAAGAAACCGCAGCGGAATCCAAAGCCTAGTGCAGCAGATGATTCCGGCTCCCAGGTGAGGGAAGCATCGTTCAACTGGAGTTTCTCCATTGAATAACGCAACTCTTCAAAATCTTCTGTATCAACAGGGTAAATACCTGCAAACACCATTGGTTTCACCTCTTCAAAACCTTGTATTCCGCCTTCACACGGATTAGCAACGGTGGTAATGGTATCACCAACTTTTACTTCTCTAGCATCTTTTATACCTGAAATGATATATCCTACATCGCCCGTCTTTACTTCGTTTCGTGGCTCTTGTTTTAATCGTAATACACCTATCTCATCCGCATTATATACTTTGTCGGTCGCGAAAAATTTTACTTTATCACCTTTCTTTATTGTTCCGTTTGTTACTTTAAAATAGGCGATAATTCCTCGGAATGAATTGTAGACCGAGTCGAAGATCAATGCTTGAAGCGGACCGGTAGGGTTACCTTTCGGAGCCGGGATTCTGGCAACAATAGCTTCTAAAATATCATGAACACCGAGTCCGGTTTTACCGGAAGCGGATAGGATTTCTTCGCGTTTGCAACCTAATAATTCAACGATCTGATCTTTTACTGCTTCAGGCTCAGCGCTTGGAAGGTCAATTTTATTTAAGATCGGAATGATCTCCAGGTCATTGCCCAGAGCGAGATATAAGTTAGAAATTGTTTGTGCCTGTATCCCTTGTGCTGCATCAACAATTAATAAAGCGCCTTCACAGGCAGCGATAGAGCGGGAAACTTCATATGAAAAATCAACGTGACCGGGCGTATCAATTAAATTCAAAACATACTTTTTGCCATTCAATTCGTAATCCATTTGAATAGCATGACTCTTGATGGTGATACCGCGTTCCTTCTCTAACTCCATGTCATCAAGGACTTGGGCTTGCATGTCACGTTTGCTGATGGTATTCGTGTATTCTAAAAGACGATCGGCAAGGGTACTCTTTCCGTGATCGATGTGGGCAATGATGCAAAAATTTCTGATGTTCTCCATTTACTGTTTTTTCTTTCTAAAGGATTGCGAATTTACTACTTTTTTGTGATAGTTAGCGCATAGTTTATGGCTGGCTGACTCTTTCCAAAGAGTTTATTTGCTAAACAGATAGAAAAGGCTTAATTTTATAATGATTCATCAATGTATGAGAAAGGTATTTTTATTTTTTGTTCTAGCAGCAACAGTTATTTCGTCTTGTAAAAAAGAGGAGGATTCCGGAGATCCTGATCATGGGGGTAATGCATCAACGCATTATGCGTATGTGCGCGGTGTCATACTTGATTCTGTTACAGGAAATCCAATAGCGAACGCTAACCTTTATGATTCCGATGGTCCGTTTTCGCATGGGGAAGTTATTCCTACCGATGGTTCGGATGTAAATGGGGAATACATCAGAAAAATATTTTGGTATGTTGGAGATCTTGATCATAATGGAACAACTGTAAGCAGTAAGCCTTCCGACAGTACTGATATTTATATAAGTGCTTATTCCAATAATTCGTGCGGATTTGTTAAGATCAAAGGGTGGCAAATTATTGAAAATGATACACTGGTAGCAACAAATATTTTATTCAGACCTGCTGCCTATATTACTACTCATATAAAAGATACTACGGCAGCTGTTTATAATGGCAGTTTAAATTGGTTTTATGTAATAGGGCCAACATTTGCTCTTTATCCCCGGGATCTTGATACAACGATCACCTGGAGAACATATCCTTATAGGAAAGTACATTATACATTAAACGGGACCTTCCTTCAAGACTCGATTGCTGTGAACTCAGGAGATACAGCGTTTGTCAATCTTTTTTATTGATCACCCTTTTTGTCTTCTTTGTCAAAAACTATATTAATTTGGTTTTTCGTTCCTCATGCCGTTACTTTGCACCCGCAATTAAAATTCACCTGTCGGCAGATAGATCTGCAATTACATTTTTATGAAAGTTACCGAACACATCAAGCAATCGAAGTCAACACTTTTCTCCATTGAGATACTTCCACCATTAAAAGGCAAAAGCATTCAATCCATTTTTGATGGCATAGATCCATTGATGGAATTTAAACCATCATTTGTGGATGTAACCTATCATCGTGAAGAATATTTATATAAGAAGCGTGAAGGAGGATATCTTGAAAAGGTGAGTATCCGTAAGCGTCCCGGGACTGTTGGGATTTGTGCTGCCATCATGAATAAATATCATGTGGATGCTGTTCCTCATATTATTTGTGGTGGTTTCAGTAAGGAAGAAACAGAGAATGCATTGATTGATCTTCAGTTTTTGGGAATAGATAATGTGCTGGCATTGCGTGGCGATTCAATAAAAAGTGAACCGGAGTTTGTGCCGGAGCCGGGCGGACATTCATACGCGATAGATCTTGTAAAACAGATCGGAAATATGAATAAGGGAAAATATATTGATGAAGAATTAGCAGATGTAGCACCAACAAATTTTTGCATCGGTGTTGCAGGTTATCCTGAAAAACATTTTGAAGCGCCCAATATGATATCCGATATGTTGCATCTGAAAGCGAAGATTGATGCAGGTTCGGAGTATATTGTGACGCAAATGTTTTTTGATAATTCGCAATATTTTGAATACGTTAAAAAATGCAGGGAACAAAATATCAATGTTCCGATTATACCGGGATTAAAAATTATCACTACTAAAAAGCAAGCGACCGTATTAGCCAAGATCTTTAAGATAGATGTGCCTCAGGCTTTGTTGGAGCAGATATTAAAATGTAAATCGGATGCAGAGGTTCGTGAAGTAGGTATTGAATGGTGCATCGATCAATCAAAAGAATTGATACGGGCAAATGTCCCTTGTCTTCATTATTATACGATGGGAACATCTGAAGTGACTCGAAGAGTGGCGAGTCAGGTGTTTTAATATATCTCTGACATTCTAAAAAAAGGGCTTTCAACAACATGGAAGCGCTTTTTTTATGAATTATTTTTTCATTAATCTGGAAATGTATTTTCCGAGAATATCGAATTCGATGTTTACAATTGAGCCGGATTTAAACGAATGGAAATTCGTATTTTCAAAAGTGTAAGGAATGATACAAACTGAAAAGGAATTATCCTGAGAGTTCACCACTGTCAGGCTTACACCATTAACACAAACAGAGCCTTTTTCTACTGTTACATTGTTTTGTGAAGCATCGTATTCGAACGTGAACATCCAGCTTCCATTTGTTTCTTCTACCTTTTTGCAAACCGCTGTTTGATCCACATGTCCTTGAACGATGTGCCCGTCAAGCCGGTCACCAACCTTCAAACAACGTTCTAAATTTATTTTATCACCGATGTTGAGCAGTCCGATATTAGATTTTGAAAGTGTTTCGCC
Source organism: Bacteroidota bacterium (assembly GCA_947476185.1). Lineage (GTDB taxonomy): Bacteria > Bacteroidota > Bacteroidia > 2-12-FULL-35-15 > 2-12-FULL-35-15 > 2-12-FULL-35-15. The sequence goes on along the minus strand of CANJPX010000005.1, from coordinate 22,729 downwards.
AATTGCAGTAACAGTGTATCGATCGTTTTTTATATCCACAATGGTCATGCAAACGCCATTGTGAGCAACACTTTGATCGATCTTAAGTTCGTTGGTGAAAGGCGATTTTACAGTAAGGTGCAAATTGCCTTGTTCTTTTTCGATAGCGGTAACTTCTCCTAAGCTTTCTACGATTCCTGAAAACATATTTTATTTATCTGGATTTTTTCCTTCTCTGATCAGTTGAACAAAACCTTTTAATACACGAGGTTGAATTCCATCGATCCGGATTTCATTCACAACACAAACATAAAAATAAGTTCCATCTGAACATTCTTTTTTGTTTTCCTGATTTGTTCCATCCCACAAAACAAACGGGTCGTCAGTTGCGAACATCAGCAATCCCCAACGGTCGTAAATTTTGATGTCAATATCTTTTACAAAACGCCAATTTGGAAGAGGTGTAAAGAGATCGTTTTTGCCGTCAAGGTTTGGAGTGAATACGTTTGGCAATTCATAATCAGGACAATTGTCGACACATATTTTATTTACGATCGGACTTTCATTCGGAATAATTGCAGAATCGACAGCAGTTACAGCATAGCATCCGGCAATGGACGGAATACCATCATAAAGGTAGATAGGTAAGGTGTAACTCGTTAAACTCATATCTGTGGTGCTGAAAATAAGATTTAGCGGGTCGCCTTCGAGTGGTGCAAAATAAATATTTATCTGCACGGCATCATCACTACAGTAAGTATTCGGGTTAACCCAAGTAATGGTATTTTGAATAACATCACAAGTAGTAACCACCTCAAATGTAGGTTGGCACGGTGGTATAAGATCTACAGGTGTCTCACATTTTATTTGTGAATAATTGCGTAATGGTTTTGGCAAGGATGCATCTGAATATTCTCCGATGCTTAAAATTTTATAACAATATTCTACTTCATTCACGAGCCCTGTATCAGAATATGTTAAGGCAGTTGTACTATCAATTAAATTGAAAATGGTTGAGCCTGGAGTCGTTTCCCTATAAATGTGATACATGTAATTATGCCATGGCACAAAATGTTGCCAGGATAAATTCACTTTTTTATCACCCGGAGTAGAGGATAAAAATACGGAACTGGCTGTTTGCGTTGAGCCTTTTAATAATCCGTTTGAATAAAAATCAACACGGTAAGTGTATGGAGTGCCGGTGGTATTAAGGGCTGTACTTACAAAGCCGGTATCCGTCATTTGCCAATAACTAGGATAGGTGTAGGATGTTTCAAATGCGAAAGCTGCGGCAGGCGGATTGAATCCGGTAGCACGCATCAAACGGTATTCGTATGGCGGAGGATTTATTATTGTATCTAAATTAGTGCTGCTGCCAATTGGTTTCACCCAATGTGTCCAGATAGAACCGGAAGTTGGGGATGTTGTCATTACACTCACATTGGTCATGATAGGTACATCACGCACCAATTCAGCACATACATGTTGTGAGGCGATACTGTTAGAGCCATCAACATAGTGAGCAACAACGATGTAAGAATATTGCACTCCGTTGGTCAGTCCGGCTCCGCCATTATCATCTGTGAACGTTATCACATTGTAATTTGTGGTTCCGATCAATGTATAGCCGGTGTAGCCGGGAACACCTGTTTCGCAAGGACCTGGGGTCCAAGGGTCGCAAATGTTTTTACGGTAGACATAATAATTTATCAGCGGATTGCTTCCCAAGGTATTGCAGATCGCGTTGTTCCAATTAAGAATAATACTTGCACCGCTTGGTGTGGCTGTTAATCCAGTTACAGCAGGAGCAATGACAGTAATAAATACTGTTTCGAAATTTACTAAAGGCGTTGTAAGGTCGCCATCGGTTGCCTTGAAGGTTACGAGATAAGGCAATAATTGAACCTCAGTACAACTAGGGGTCCAGTTAAAAACACCGCTTGCAGTACCAATTCCTGAAATAGCAGAAAAGGTAGCCGGTGGGGCGAAGCTCGACAATAAAGGTCCTCCGGTAGCTGTTAATGTCAAAGGGTTTGCTTGTGCATCGGTTGCATTGACATTAAAATGTAAATTGCTGCCAGCAATAACGCATGTATCGTTCAGATTTATTATATCAGGAGGAGTGTTCGTACAAAAGCCAACAGTGATCTGCATGTCACGCAAAATGGAACCAATATAATAACGAATGCTTGTCCCCGGCAATCTGCGGTATTCTTTTATAAGGATAGCAACGTTATATTGGCAAATTGAAGGAGGGACACACCAAACCAAATCTCCTTTTAAGGGATCGATGCTACTCGCATTCATATTTGGCGGATAGGACCATAATAAAATAGGCGCTCCATTAGCATAGCAGGCAGTAAGGCTGTAGGATAAACTATCGCCATCTACATCATAGGCTCCCGGATTATGCTCAAAGCAAACACCGACACAAGCGTCGTCAATCGGAGGATTAAGAAGAGTCGGTGAGGTATTAGGGCCTAAAAAATTATTAATGATCAATTCACTTCTTAAAAAGAAAGAAGCGTTTTCAGAGTCGGGGATATTACAGATACCTGAATTTCTGTTTGGATCCTCAACGGTGATATAATAGGTAAAAGGTCCTGCATAATTATGTTCGGTGATATAAATATTTTTTCTGGTAGAGGAGGCGATCATCACTCCATCAGCGGTGGCACAATCGATACTTGGTCCGTTAACGCGGGGAGCGGTAGCACTATCACCGTCACCAAAATAAACTACCAAGTCGCAACGGTCGGTATTACTCGCTCCGATAATGTATTTTGTGTAAGTAGTGACTGTGATTCGGTATTTGTAAGGGTGAGCGGCATCTCCAATATATTCATACGTAATTTCCCCGGCACGATTGTGTGTAGCAAAGGCATTGGAAAAACCAATCAATAGAATAATTACAGAAAGTAGAAACTTTTTCATTAACAACTATTTCATCCATAAAATAGAACTCTAAATTACGGAATTTATTTCACAGATGCAGCAATTTGATCAATATCAGTAAAATCCAAATAAAAAGACAATCGAACATTAATAATCATCTTCAGGAAGTTTCAAAATACGCGGGGGGGAAGCCACTAATAGATAGAGCAACTTGTTTGGTTCCAGGGTACATTCCCGTAATGGTTATTATAATATTCGTCACATTGAGACGATGCTTTTCCTTCGGTGGTTTTTTGTGTGAAAACGACTTCTTTGTTTCCACTCGGATCGGTGCAAGTGCAGGTATAATCTTTTTTACAACTTGAAAAAACAGAAATTGTTATGAAAAGACAAATGGTTTTAAAGGCGTATTTTTTGATCATGCAGAAAAAAATTAATAAGTGATAACTTGTTCGATCATATTTGAAGGTAATTCACGGTATTCATATTGTTGTGTACGTAATTGTGGCTCGAATCCAGCCTCTGTAATGGCATCCTGAATTCCTTTTGCAGTAAAACGGTGTGTAGCACCTGCAGCGGAAACTACATTTTCTTCCAACATGATACTTCCAAAATCATTCGCTCCGGCGTGTAAACACAGTTGCGCAACATCTTTTCCGACTGTTAACCAACTTGCCTGAATGTTGAGGATATTTGGTAACATGATGCGGCTCATTGCCACCATACGGATGTATTCGTCGCCACTCACATTATTTTTTATTCCTTTATGTCGTTTTAACAATGTGCCGTCATCCATGAAAGGCCAGGCGATAAAGGCCAGGAATCCTTTTGCATTTTTAGGTTTTTCACTTTGTACCTCGCGGATCAGCACTAAATGTTCAAACCGTTCTTCTATCGTTTCGATATGTCCGAACATCATTGTTGCAGATGTGGTGATGTCCAGTTGGTGTGCAGCACGCATTACGTCAAGCCATTCGCGGCCGGTACATTTCCCTTTGGAGATTAATCTTCTAACGCGGTCGTTGAGGATCTCAGCTCCGGCACCCGGTAAACTATCCATTCCGGCTTCTTTCAATGCCTTTAATACTTCTATATGTGTTGACTTTTCAAGCTTGGTGATGTGCGCCACTTCAGGTGGTCCCAGCGTGTGAAGTTTAATTGTCGGGAATAATTTCTTTATCGATTTGAAGGTATCCACATAAAATTTCAATCCTAATTCGGGATGATGTCCTCCTTGCAATAATAGCTGGTCGCCACCAAATCTAAGGGTTTCCTCGATCTTCTTTTTATAGGTTTCAATGTCTGTGACATAGGATTCTGAGTGGCCTGGAATACGGTAGAAATTGCAGAATTTGCAATTGGCAATACAAACGTTGGTAGTGTTCACGTTCCGATCAATTTGCCAGGTTATCTTGCCGGGCTTGCCATTGCTTGGGAGCGAATCGGGTTTTTGGATCTTCCGGAGTTCGTTTGCGACAAATATCAATTCGGCAGTGGGAGCGTGTTTAAACAGATAAACACCTTCTTCTTGCGACAGAAACTCGAAATTCAATGCCCGCTTCAATAATTGCTCTGTATTCATACTGTTTTTCGTGTTTTTTGTAGCGCTTTTCAAGAGCTCTTTTTATCGTTCGGAAATTGAAAATTCTTTTACTACATTTACTTTCTCAAAAGTAGAAATTATATGACGAATATCTCCAAAAAATCTTCAATAAATAACAATGATAGTGTTGTTTTGTTGTGTGGTAAGAATAATAGTTTTAATAACTATGGTTTAACAAAACCTGAAATCGATTTCATCAAGAATGAAATAAAAATAAAAGATAAAAAGGCTGTATGCATCAATCAGCTGCACCGCTTGGTGATCGTTCAGTTGATCGATGTGAAAAAGGAAAAATATCAAACTGTTGAACTTCTGCGGAAGGCGGCAAGTACAATACATACCTGGATCACGGATGCAAAAATTGAAACTATTTCTGTGTTGGATGCAGAAGGAAAAGTTGTTGAAACGCTTGCTTTCGCTGAAGGTTTAGCATTGAGCAACTATCAGTTCCTGAAGTATAAAAAAGATAAGGATAAAGAAGCCTATTCGTTAAAATCAATAACAGTAGTATCTAAAGGGGTCTCTCCAAATCAAATAGAAGAATTGAACATTGTTGTGGAAGCAACGTGTATCTCACGCACATTGGTGAATGAGCCTGTTAACTTTTTAACGGCCACTCAACTTTCCAAAGAGTTTCAAAAGCTTGGTAAAGAGGCAGGATTTAATGTGGAGGTTTTCAACAAAGAAAAGATCAAAGCATTAAAGATGGGTGGATTATTATCTGTGAATATGGGAAGTGTAGAGCCTCCTACTTTTAGCATCATGGAATATAAACCCCGCAATGCAAAAAATAAACAACCGGTTATTTTGGTTGGTAAGGGTGTTGTTTATGATACGGGAGGCTTGAGTTTAAAGCCTACTCCGAATAGTATGGATATGATGAAGTGCGACATGGCGGGTTCTGCAGCTGTTGCAGGAACAATGTATGCGATCGCGAAATCAAAATTACCTGTTTATGTGATTGGTTTGGTGCCGGCAACAGATAACCGTCCGGGTGGAAATGCCTATGTTCCAGGTGATGTGATCACGATGCATAATGGAATGACTGTTGAGATGTTGAATGCAGATGCAGAAGGAAGAATGATACTTGCGGATGCTTTGTCATACGCACAAAAATACGATCCGAAATTAGTGATCGATCTGGCAACATTAACAGGAGCAGCGGTTGCTGCGATCGGGACTTCAGGCATTGTGGCAATGGGTACTGCTGATGAGCGCACAAAAAATAAATTAAAACAAAGTGGTAATTCAGTATTTGAACGGTTGGCAGAAATGCCTTTCTGGGATGATTATGATGAGCTGATAAAATCGGATATCGCGGATATGAAAAATATCGGTGGTCCGTATGCAGGAAGCATCACAGCAGGAAAATTTTTAGCACGTTATACAAAATATCCATGGATGCACCTGGATATCGCCGGACCGGCTTTTCTAACCGCCAAGGATAATTACAGAGTAAAAGGCGGCACAGGAGTTGGAGTAAGATTGTTGTTCGACTATTTTAAAAATAATGCATAAACATTACTGAATGAGACTTGTAAAATTTTCTTTTCTCATTTTTTTCCTTTTTCTTTTTGCAGCATTCCATATGCCTCAAAAAAGAGTTTCTCTTCTTGTTGCGGAGTATGATGATAATGCTTCTGTAAATCATTTGCAGAATCTGATCAATTATGTTTTTGTTGATGGTGCAATGATCTCCAAAGAGACTGTGATCACACTTCCTACACAAAAGGCAGGTATAAAAGGGAACTATGTACGTTTCGATCTTGGTAAAAACAGAATTTACAGAAACAGATATGTGGTAACAGGAATTGGAAATGTAATTGATATCAAGACAAAAAAATTATTGGTGGAAGAGCGGAACGATTTTGTTGCTTTTAGTGGGGACAGTATTATTTTTCATACGAACGATATTTTTAAGGGGAAGTATTATTCTGTATTGAATTTGAAAACAGAAAAATTCGGGAAGGTGGAGAATGCGAACTATAATCCTTTACCACGGCCCGATGTGGAAGTAGATGAAACGACCTTACCTTTCAGTATTTCGGCATATGCAGTAAGCGGAAAACAAGATGTGTTGGTTAAGGATGCAGGATTTGGTGAAGCACAGCCTCTTTTGGGGGATGATGTAAAACGTAAGTTCCCCATATTTTGGTTAGACAATACTTCTTTTTTGTATGCTAACTTTTCCAAAAATCAACAGTCGGCAATCATTTACAAAGTGAACATCAAGAAAACAGTGGAAAAAGTTGGTGAGATTACAGAGATCCCTGCTACAGCGCAAAGTGCATTTTTTGAGATGAACACAGGAGGAGTAATTATTTATTCCTGTGGTAAAGGCAGATTTGAGATCGACTTGAAAAAGAAATTAGCAGTAAAGGAATTATTTGAGCCGGTAGGAAACAATTTTTTTGTTGAGTCGGATGAAAATCCAAAGTACGGAAGAACCATAAAGTATGAATCTGCGGAAGCGGGAAAAAAATGGTGCCGTTTGGATAATGCAAAAACAACTGTCGGGTATGCGGCATTTCAAAATGATATAGTAATGGGTACCGACCGTTATTCTCAAGGAGTTGTAGTTTGGAATACGACTACAAAAAAATGGACATCTTTGGATGTTTCTTCTCTCAGTGATATCATTGGTTGGATAGAAGAGTAAGTTAGTTCAAAGATAGAGAGTCCAAAGTTCAAAGTTAGAAAGCTTAAAATTTTGTTTGGAGCTTGATACAGAACTTTATTTTTTTTACATATACAATCAATTAAAATTTACCTTTGTTTTCTTATTAAGTTCAGGCTATTAAGTTGAATTTGTATTAGCACGTTCAAACTTTAAACGTTGAACTTTAAACTTTAAAAAAATGTCAGACGAAAAAATAATTGTTGGAATTTCACAAGGTGATATAAATGGAATCGGGATGGAAGTGATCATTAAGACATTTCTGGATCCGCAGATGCTTGAAATATGTACTCCTGTTGTTTTCAGTTCTATGAAGACGGCAAGCTTTCATCGTAAGGCACTGAACATTGAAGATTTTAGTTTTAATCAGATCAAGGATGTTTCGGAGATCAATCATAAGCGGGCGAATCTCATCAATGTATATGAAGAAGAGGTGAATATAGAGCTGGGTAAACAAACCGAAGCGGGAGGAAAATATGCATTCAAATCGCTGGAAGCGGCTGCTTATGCGTTGGCACAAGGTAAAGTTGATGTTTTAGTAACGGCACCTATTAATAAGGAGAATATTCAATCGGAAGATTTTAAATTTCCGGGTCATACCGAATATTTAGATGATAAATTCGGTGATGGCAACAGTTTGATGTTTCTGGTAAGCAATACACTGCGAGTTGCAGTTGTGACCGGGCATATCCCTGTGACACGTGTTGCTCAGGAGTTAACTCAGGAAAAGATCGTAAAAAAGTTAAGAACGTTAAACCAATCTCTGATCCAGGATTTTGAGATCCGGAAGCCAAAAATTGCGGTTTTAGGATTAAATCCTCACGCCGGAGATAATGGGGTAATTGGTGACGAGGAAAAAAATATCATTATTCCGGCTATCAATCAGATGAAGGAAGAAGGGATGTTGGCTTATGGCCCCTATTCTGCTGATGGATTTTTTGGCAACGAGGCTTATAAGAATTTCGATGCTGTATTGGCGATGTATCATGATCAGGGATTAATTCCATTTAAGACCATTGCTTTTAATTCAGGAGTAAATTTCACAGCGGGGCTGCCGGTTGTAAGAACATCTCCAGATCATGGAACGGCCTATGATATTGCCGGAAAGAACTTAGCGTCAGAAGAGTCATTCCGCAGGGCAATATATGCTGCCATCGATATATATAAGGTAAGAGCGCTTTATAAAGAGATAACTTCAAACCCATTAAAGATTAATCCGATAAAAAGGGAGCGATAGATATTTTTGTCATCAAAAAACAGTAATTTATAGATGAAAATCGGATAAAAAGTCTTTTTTTATCCGATTTTTGCATAAAAAAGGGTAAAATTGCTTCGAAATTAATTTCAAACAATGCTTTGAATTAAGGCAGAAGTTTTTACCTTTGCCGTCTTTCTTAAAAACTTAGAAAAAATGCCGACCAGAAAAGAGTACGTCATTCAGTTTGTAGGGTTAGGCGTTGGCTTACATGAATTTAAGTTTGAGGTAGGAGATACGTTCTTTAAAGATTTTGAATATTCCGAGATAAAACGAGGAAATATCATCATAGACCTTAAATTATTAAAACAATCACAAATGATGGTTTTAGAATTTGAAATAAGCGGAACGGTAAAAGCGGAATGTGATCTTTGTACGGGAGAATTTGATCTTCCGATAAATGGCACACAAAAGCTGATCGTTAAAGTTGGCGGCAGTGATACAGGGAATGAAGATGATGATATCATCACCATTGCGGCTAATGAACATGAATTAGATCTGGCGCAATACATTTACGAATATATCACAATTTCATTACCAAGTAAACGTGTTCATCCTTTGGATAAAAAAGGAAAGAGCACATGTGATAAAGAAGTATTAAAAAAGTTGGAAGACTTTATCATAGAAGAAGAAAAAGAAGAGAAGAAAATTGATCCCCGTTGGGACGATCTGAAAAACATAAAGCTCAATTGAGCAAGAGACGATTAAAAAGAGTAAGGCCCAAAAGAATACAAGAGATAATAATAAAGTAAATTAAAAATCAACAATTCTAAAAATAATAAACAATGCCACATCCAAAGCGAAAATTATCGAGAAGTAGAAGAGATAGCCGTAGGGGTCAAGACAAAGCAGTTGCGTCAACACTATCAACATGTTCAAACTGTGGAGCGCCAACATTATATCACCGTGTATGCGGAGAGTGTGGGTACTACAAAGGAAAACTTGCAGTAGAGAAAAAAGTTTCTGCATAAGATTATACTGCGCAATACGGATCCCGCATTTGTGGGACAGAAAAAATTTTTTCGAAATCCGTAAATTAGTATTAATTCGTAATTCGTAGGAGTTTATGAAGATTGGTTTAGATATTATGGGCGGTGATTATGCACCGGATGCAACAGTGTCTGGAGCAGTATTAGCCCATAAAGAATTACCCAAAGATGTTCGCCTGGTATTGATAGGTGATAAGGAAAAGATTACTGCCGCTCTCAACAAAGAGGGTGCTGAGGTAAGTGATTTTGATATCGTACATACAACAGAAATAATTGGTATGGGTGAGCACCCTACTAAAGCTTTCAGTCAGAAACCCAATTCTAGCATTAGTGTTGGGTTTCATCTTTTAAAAGAAGGCAAGATAGATGGATTTGCCAGCAACGGTAACACCGGCGCAATGCTTGTAGGCTCAATGTTTAGCGTGAAAGCTGTTCCCGGAGTGATTCGTCCTTGCATCACCTCCTTACTTCCAAAAGAAAATGGCGGTCTCGGACTTATTCTCGATGTTGGTTCAAATGCTGATTGTAAGCCGGATGTGCTTTATCAATTTGGTGTATTAGGTTCTCTATTTGCCAAACATGTTTATGGTATAGATAATCCTAAAGTTGCATTATTGAATATTGGTGAAGAGCCCGAAAAAGGAAATCTTGTAACTCAAGCAGCATATGGCTTGATGAAAGATTCAAAAGATTTTAATTTCATTGGAAATATTGAAGGTCGGGATATTTTTGGCGATCATGCAGATGTTACTGTTTGTGACGGTTTTACGGGAAACGTAGTATTGAAACAAGCGGAGGCATTTTATACAATGATAAAAAAGCGTAAACTTTCAGATGATTATTTTGATCGTTTCAATTATGAAAATTATGGTGGAACGCCTGTCTTGGGAATTAATTCAACTGTAATGATTGGACATGGGATTTCAAATAATATTGCCGTGAAAAATATGCTCTTGCTTACAAAAAGCATCATAGAAGCAAATTTGGCGGAAAAAATTAAATTAGCATTTCAATAATGAAAACTACCGCCGCTATTACCGCTGTTGCCGGATATGTTCCTGACTATGTACTTTCCAATACTGAATTGGAAAAATTTCTTCCAACTACTTCTGAATGGATAGAAACACGGACAGGGATAAAAGAACGAAGAATATTGAAGGGTGAAGGTTTAGGAACTTCGGATATGTGTGTAAAAGCGATCGAGTTACTTTTGAAAAAGCGCGGGATTACGGCATTGGATATTGACTTGGTAATTGTCGGTACTGTTACACCGGATTTTGTATTTCCATCCACATCTAATGTTATTTGTGATAAGATAGGAGCAACAAATGCCTGGGGATTTGATCTTTCGGCAGCCTGTTCGGGATTTGTTTTTGCATTAGCAACCGGAGCACAATTTATTGAGACCGGAAAACATAAAAAAGTTCTTGTGGTGGGAGCAGATAAGATGTCATCAATTATTGATTATACAGATCGTTCGACCTGTATAATTTTTGGTGATGGAGCAGGTTGTGTTTTATTGGAACCAAATACTGAAGGATTGGGATTGCAAGATTCTATTTTAAAAGCGGATGGTTCGGGTAGAAAATATTTACATCAAAAAGCGGGAGGCTCGGTGAAACCACCAAGTCATGAAACGGTTGATGCAAAAGAGCATTTTGTTTTTCAGGATGGGCAGCCGGTATTTAAGCGTGCTGTTGTCGGAATGGCGGATGTAAGTGCAGAAATTATGGAACGCAACAAATTAAAATCTGAAGATATTGCATGGTTGGTGCCGCATCAGGCAAACAAACGCATCATCGATGCAACTGCTGAGCGAATGGGTTTGTCGTCTGAGAAGGTGATGTTGAATATTCAGAAATTTGGAAATACCACAGCCGGTACAATTCCATTGTGTTTGTGGGAATATGAAAAGCAATTAAAAAAAGGTGACAACATTATCATTTCAACATTTGGTGCCGGATTTACATGGGGTGCTATTTATTTGAAATGGGCCTACGATAGTAAGTAACCATCGAAATACGAATTTGTACGAAAAGGACGAATTACTAAAAATTTGTAATTCCAAAATTTGTAATTTGATTCGTAATTAGATATAGTAAAATAAATAATAAATAAATTTTAAAATTAATTAATAATGAAACTGAACGAAATTCAAGATTTGATAAAATTTGTAGCCAAGTCTGGCGTAAGCGAAGTAGAATTAGAAACTAAGGATGTAAAGATCATTATAAAAACTCCTGCAGGTAAAAAAGAGCAAGTTTATATCCAGTCGGCACAACCAACTTTCCAGACATCTGCACCGGCAGTTCAGCAAGTGTCTGCGCCAGTAGCTGAATCAAAAGCACCTGAAGTGAAGGTAGAAAAGGGTGATGATGAGTCAAAATATATTACTGTAAAATCTCCGATGATCGGAACATTCTATCGTTCATCATCTCCTGATAAACCTTCATTTGTAAACGTTGGTGATGATGTGGCAACAGGAAAAGTTATCTGTATTATTGAGGCGATGAAATTATTCAATGAAATTGAATCGGAAGTAAAAGGTAAGATCGTTAAGGTATTGGTTAATGATGCAACTCCTGTTGAGTATGATCAACCATTGTTTTTAGTAGATCCTAGTTAATTCGATAATTTGGAAATGTTTCAATTTGAAAATGAATAAGTCCTTTAATTATTTTCAAATCGATTCACATTAATTTTCAAATTATTTAATTTTTAAATAGACACCATGTTCAAAAAAATATTAATAGCAAACAGAGGCGAAATTGCATTACGTATCATTCGTACCTGTAAAGAAATGGGAATAAAAACAGTGGCTGTTTATTCAACTGCTGATAAAGATTCATTGCATGTGAAATTTGCGGATGAAGCGGTTTGTATCGGACCTCCACCAAGTAAAGAGTCCTATTTAAATATTGCAAGTATTATTTCTGCTGCTGAGATCACTAATGCAGATGCGATACATCCTGGTTACGGATTTCTTTCTGAGAATGCAAAATTTTCAAAGATCTGTGAGGAGCACAACATAAAATTTATTGGTGCTTCTCCAGAAATGATCAATCAGATGGGCGATAAAGCGTCTGCTAAAGCTACAATGATCGCTGCAGGTGTTCCATGTGTACCGGGTTCAGAAGGATTATTGGAAAGCGCTGAGCAGGCAAAACAATTGGCACCGAACGTGGGTTATCCTGTTATTATCAAAGCAACAGCAGGTGGTGGCGGAAGAGGGATGCGTATTGTATGGAAAGAAGAAGAAATGGATGCCTTGTATGATTCAGCTTTTAAGGAAGCCGAAGCTGCATTTGGAAATGGTGCCATGTATATGGAAAAGTATATTGAGGAACCCCGCCATATTGAAATTCAAATTGTAGGTGACCAATACGGAAAAGCGTGTCATTTGTCGGAGAGAGATTGTTCGATACAAAGACGTCATCAGAAATTAACAGAAGAAACGCCTTCACCATTTATGACGGATGAGTTGCGTGATGCGATGGGAACGGCAGCGATAAAGGCTGCATTGGCTGTGAAATATGAAGGTGTAGGGACTGTCGAGTTTTTGGTTGACAAGCACCGTAAATTTTATTTCATGGAAATGAATACACGTATTCAAGTGGAGCATCCTATTACTGAAGAGGTGATCAACTATGACTTGGTGCGTGAACAAATATTGGTAGCAGCAGGCGTTCCTATTTCAGGAAAGAATTATTTCCCTCAATTGCATGCAATTGAATGTCGTATTAATGCGGAAGATCCATTTAATAATTTCCGTCCATCACCGGGAAAGATCACAACATTGCATACTCCGGGCGGACACGGTATTCGTGTAGATTCTCATATTTACGCTGGATATACTATTCCTCCGAATTACGATAGTATGGTTGCGAAACTAATTACTGTTGCACAAACACGTGAAGAAGCAATTGCAAAAATGCACCGTGCTTTGAGTGAATATGTAATTGAAGGAGTAAAAACAACAATTCCATTTCATTTGAAATTGATGAAGGATGAGAAATTTATTAAGGGAGATTATACAACTAAGTTTCTGGAAGATTTTGATCTGGTAGAATAATTTTCAGAAGAAATATTTTTCATATTTAAAATGCCTCACAATTTTGTGAGGCATTTTTTTGAATTGTTTTGTTTGTTTTCTATTGTCTTACTTTCTTTTGCTTCTCTCCATCGGTTACGCTCAGTGTTATACAATGCACAACATGCAGTTATGTTTAGTCAAGCTTGCATTGACTCAGACGAAGTGACGACTTCCCACGCCCTTCGATAAACTCAGGGTGAGCTGTGTTATAGGATATTATATTCCTTCAATGACAATAGTTTGGAATTGATTTTTTTATCTCTTTCTTAATGTTGCAGCGAACAACATGTAGTTATGTTGCGTTAAGCCTGCATTGAGCCAGACGAAGTGTCGTGACGACTTCCCAAGCCCTTCGATAAACTCAGGGTGACCCACACGCTTGGATATAAACAATAATCTTCATTCGAAATTTGCTAAAATGGAATATCGTATTTTAATTCTTCAGAAAATCATTATTAGGATAATTCCCCCTTATCAAAGGGGGTAAGGGGGATTTTAGTAATGATATTGCTGTGTCGTACCTCCTCGCACTGTCGAGAAGCTTCGACACACCTCAATTCGTGTCGCAACAATTATAACGGAATGATAAATTTTATAGTTTTATTATTTCGATGATCTTGACGGGGCAATTCTGTTTTGCTTTCAGGTTTTCTTCTAATTCCCAATCCTGAAGATCGATCGTATAGATCCCTTTTTTTTCAATTCCATTTACCAAGACAGCTTTTCCGTCTCTTCTGGATATGCCCCAACGTTTCGGTGCTGCCTCTACGCATGCGTTGCACCCGATGCATTTATTCCGGTGATGAACTATTTTGATCATTTATTCTTCAACTATTTTATATAATTTATCTGAAGGTCTTATTTTTTCTGAAAGCTTGATAGTAAAAGTTTCTCCTTTATTTGTCAGTTCCACCAACTTATCATCCACACGTATTTCATCAACTGTTGCTTCAACATATCCCGTTGTAGGGCCTGTGATCATTATCTTATTTCCTTTTTCGAGTGTATGGCTTTCCATTTTAAATTCCCCGATGCCGGTTTTGGAAAAATATTTCATTCCCTTGGCAATATAAATTTTCTTTTGTGTTGCCTTTGAGCCATACTCGTTGCTCCATTCGCCCATCTTTTTTCCGAGGTAATATCCATCCCAAAATCCTCTGTTAAATACGGTTGCCAATTGGGTTTTCCATTCTTCCACTTTTTCTGTTGAAAAGGTGCCATCGTAAAATGACTGAATGGCTTCACGGTAACATTTGGTTGTGGTATAAACATAATCAGCAGATCGGCCTCGTCCTTCAATTTTCATTACGCTGACACCGGCATCTACGATCTTATCAATAAAATCGATGGTGCAAAGATCTTTTGCCGACATGATATATTCGTTATCGACTTCAAATTCTACACCATTTTCTTTGTCGGTTACAACATAACTTTTTCTACAATTCTGAATGCATGCACCTCTGTTTGCAGAAGCATAGTTTGAGTGCAGGCTCATATAACATTTCCCTGAAATGGCCATACACAGTGCTCCGTGAACAAATATTTCAACTTTGACCAAATTTCCTGATGGTCCGGTTATTTTTTTTCGTTTGATGTTGGTGCATATTTCAGCAACTTGTTTTAGGCTAAGTTCGCGGGCTAAAACAATTACATCTGCATAAGCACTATAAAATTCGATCGTTTCAATATTTGAGACATTGGCTTGCGTAGAGATATGAACTACGAGTCCAATTTTTTTCGCATAATTAATTGCAGCATGGTCAGATGCGATCACTGCGGTGATCTTACTTTTCTTTGCAGCGTCAATTATCTCTTTCATCAATCTGATGTCGTGGTCATACAGGATCGTATTGAGCGTGAGATAAGTTTTGATGTTATTCTTTTTTCCTATTTCTGCAATTTTTTCAAGATCCTCTAAAGTGAAATTATTGGAAGAGCGTGAACGCATATTTAATTGTTCGACACCGAAATACACGGAGTTACAACCTGCTTTAATGGCAGCCATCATTGCTTCGTATGAACCTGCGGGAGCCATGAGTTCTACTTTAGGGCTGTCTGTTTTATTAGTTGTCATGCTGTTTTATTATAATTCTTGTTATGAAAAAGATCCTTTAAATTAAATATTTTTTATGTTACAAAACTTCGTATAAATATATTTTCCAGTACGAATCATATTTTGCAAAGGTCTTTACGAGTTTCAACTTTGTATTATTACCTGGATCGATTTCTGCTCTTGAAATTATATATTCGCCGCCCATATTTTTGAAGGCATCAAAGTTGTAATCCAGTTGTTGGATACGACGGTATTTAGGATCTACGAAATCAAGTCCTGTTTCTGAAGAAAATGCGTAACAGCGGGAACCCCAGTTATCGAAGTAATCTTTTAGCTTTTTGCTTTTGTCTAATTCAGGTGAAATGATTTTCCGGAATTCGTGTTTGTAATCCAGCGGATAGCTTGGGAAATATCCATCCAATGTGTAAAAGCCATTGAATTGTGCTATGGCTGGATGGAGCCCGACTGAAATAATCCGATATGAGTTTTGAGGTTTATTAATAAATGTTTTTATCTTGTTAAATTGTTTTTGAGCATAAAATTGATTGAAGGATGGACCTTTTCTGTTTGCAAGAAGTTCGTGGTTACCTACCACATATAAAAACTGAATTAGTAATAGGATCACTACAATTTTTTTTCCGGCATTAAAAGAGGTTGAAATTTTAAACAGAGAAACTGCAAAAAGTATATACCAGAACATAGGATGAAGGAAATGTATACGTTGTAATTGTATCGGCAAGACATCCATTAATTTTTTATTTAATTGTGCGATCATGCTCCAGTCGAGGAAGCCGTAAAACATTGTTGTTAAGAGGATAAAGATCAAAATGAACTTATAGGATCTATTGATACTTTTTGATTTGTATAAAAGATAGCAGCCCAAGAGTATGGGAATTATTATAAATGTATGCAGACTTTGCGCATGAAACTGGCCTTCAGTAAATAGTTTAAAGGATTTTTTTGAGGCCTCCAGAAATGATAAAGCAAGCATTTGAAATTCTATCCTATGGGAAACAACTGAAGATCTGTAAATGAAAGTATAGAAAAGCGGGAAGTGGCTGATGATATACATGCAGCCCATGAGGATGATCCCTGATAAAAGCGGAAAATTAAACGATCTTGTTTTTACTGCATCATAAATGAATATGAGTGTAATTATCAGCATAAAAAACACTCCTGAAAGTATCAGTGAAGAATAAAGGGGGAATAATAAAATTATCAGCCAATTGGTATAATGGAAAGTCTTGTTCCGGAGATTCAGAAAAGCGAATAATAATAATGGCAATCCGCAAACAGACATTGTAAAAGACCAAAATGGAAGGAAGGCGAAGGTGAGTGCAACACCAAAAGGAATGAGAATGTATACATCTTTCGGTAAAAAATGTTTTTTAAGCAGGTAATACATTCCGGTAAATCCGACAAGGGTCATTAAAAATTTATTGATCACATATCCCCAAAAAATGCCGCATGCCTTGAACCAGATGAGACTAAAATCGTACATCCCGTAAATTGATGAGTTGGGAATTCCATTCAGTACCTGATCGATCTTTGTATAAGGGTTAGAAAATAAATTTCCGCTTTCTAAAAAAATTTTCACCCAGGTAATATTGGAGTCCATATTATCCAGGATCAGCAATGGAGAATTTTTGCCCAATAGTATGTAGGGCAAATAATAAAGTGCAATAATCAGAAAGGAAAGTTTGAAATATGATTTTTCCTTTGATTGAGATTGCGAAAAGTTGTTCTTATTAAGTTTATTCATTTAAATGATCCGGACTTACTATTGAAAGTCAAAACAAAAAATTAAAAATTTCAATTAAGTCCGAAGAAAGGCTTTTATCAAACTCTTTCTGTCAGAACAAATGAGAATTTAGCAATGCAAAAGTACATATTTTTGCCTAATAAAATGCATTTTTTCGTGGATTGGCGAGGTAAAAATGAGGGAATTGAAGAGCTGGAGAGCTGTTGTTTTAAGCGATATCTAATCAGTTGATGCTGCCCTTTCAGGATAGGGTATGGCAAAAAGAAAGAGCTCTGTAAAAGCTCTTTTCTTTATATCGATTCTTGTATTATTTGTTAGAAGGAGATGCATTTTCTTTTTTTGCATCATCCATTTTGCAACTTTTTGTACAAGATTTCGCTTCTGCTTTATGGCATTTCATGTCGGCAGTACATTCGCCCATTTCGCATTTTTTCTTGCAATCGTTATTGTTCGGACATTCTTTCATGTCACATTTTTTTTCGCAATTTTTAGTGCTTTTTACGCCATCTTGTGCAAAAGAGGAAAGGCTGATAAATAAAATTGTAGCTGAGGTTAAAATTAATTTTTTCATGAGTTATATTTTTTAAGGATTTATATAACAAATGTACTTTCGAAATAGCGGTGATGTTGTTACTGAGAAGTTATTTTGTTGTTAATAACTTGTTAATGCCAGTAAAAGCAAGAGGAAAATAGTTAATTTTGAATATCATATGAAACAAAACAGAACATATATTTTTATTGCAGCCTCCTCGATTGCGCTGGTGATTGTGTTGGCGATTCAAGTGAGTTGGATAGTGCAGACGGCAAATGCAAAAGAAGAGCTGTTTAATGAAAAAGCAAATATGGTTCTTTCAAAAACGATAGATGCACTTTGCTTAGACAAAAAAACCTGTATGAATATGGGCAGCAGTTGCTTTGAGGGCGATTCTGATTGCAAATTGAAATTGGGTAATACTGAGATCAATAAAATAGATTCGCTGTTAAAGAATTATATGAAGTTTTATAATTTCCATTTAGAGTTCTCTTTCGAAGTAATAAAGCCATCCGGCCAGAAAGATGAAGCAGTTCCTGCAGGAAGTTGGAATGAAAGTGTTTTCAAAAAGCGATTGGAGGAGGTTGTAAATATGAATGGCTTGGAACTGAAGTTGATATTGCCCGATAAAAAACAATTCATTATTGCAGAGATGGGAACGATGTTCATCACTTCTGTGATTTTAATTCTTGTGGTACTCGTTATGTTTTGGAGAACTATTTTATCCTTGATAAAGGAGAAAAGAATTTCGGAACATACAACAGATTTTTTAAATAATATGACACATGAATTCAAAACACCATTAACGAATATCGCATTAGCAGGAAAGATGATGGTGAAGGATTCCAATATCAAACAAGAAGAAAAGATAAAACATTATTCGGGTATCATACTTGAGGAAAATGAGAAGCTGCGTCTACAGGTCGAGCAAGTGTTGAGTATGACCGCTTTGGAAAGAGGAGAAATCCCATTGGTAAAAACAGAGATCGATCTTCATCAATTAATTAACGATGCTGTGAAATGTATCAGCATTCAAATAGAGAATAGAAAAGGCGATCTTACATTAGCTTTGAAGGCAGAGAGGTTTGTTGTTTTTGGAGATAAGAGTCATCTTACAAATGCTTTGTGTAATTTAATTGATAATGCAATAAAATATTCTAAGGAGAAACCGGAAATAAATATTGAAACATATAATGATTCTAATTATTTAAAAATTGTTGTTTCTGATAAAGGAATTGGTATTGATAAAGAATATGTGAAAAAGGTGTTTGATAAATTTTTTAGGGTGCCGACAGGAAATGTGCATGATGTGAAGGGGTTTGGACTTGGACTGGCATACGTTAATAAGATCATTGAATTGCATGATGGAACAATTGTTCTTGAAAGTGAAAAAGGAAAAGGAACAACTTTTATAATTTCATTACCATTTGTAAATGAATAAAGAGAGAGTAAAAATATTACTTGCGGAAGACGATCTTAATTTGGGTGTTCTTTTAGTTGATTATCTGGAGACGGAAGGATTTGATGTGAAGCTTTGCAAAGATGGTGAGCTGGCTTTAAAGGCGTTTCAAAGTAATCATTTTAGCTTATGCTTGTTGGATGTGATGTTGCCGAAGATGGATGGTTTTACATTAGCTAAAGAGATCAGGATGAAAGACAAAAATATCCCTTTCATTTTCATTACAGCAAAATCCCTGAAGGAAGATAAATTAAAAGGCTATGATCTTGGTGCGGATGATTATATCACAAAACCATTTGACGAGGAAGAATTGCTTTGGAAAATAAAAGCAATTGCACGCAGAATTCCGTCAGAGAAAAAAGAAATCAGAGAAGAAATTATTTCTATCGGAAGATTTGCTTTTGATTTTAATAATCAGTCGTTGATGATCGAGAATAAAATAAAACGCATCACCGAGAAAGAAAGTGAGGTCCTTAAATACCTGAACGATAACAGAAATAAAGTTGTGAAGAGAGAAGATCTTTTAAAAGATCTGTGGGGCGAGAATGATTATTTTCTTGGCCGAAGTTTAGATGTGTTCATCACCAAAATAAGAAAATATCTTAAAGAAGACCCTGATCTGAAAATTGAGAATGTTTTCGGAGTAGGTTTTATTTTAAATACAGACTCAACGTCCGGTAAATAAAAAAATCATTCATTTAGGCTGAGGTTTCATCAGGTCTAAGATCCTTTATTTTCATAGCGATTCCTTTAAAATCACATTGAAAAATCAGAATAAAAAGAAATGTGTTATTTTTAATGGTTTCTTAAAGCGATTCATATATTTCGTAAATTTGCATAAATTAAATTGCTATAATTAAACTTAAAAATAGAATACCATGTATCCAGAAAGTATTGTAATGCCAATGAAAGCTGAGTTAACAGCAGCGGGTTTTGAAGATCTAACCACTCCGGAAGCTGTGAATGCAGCTATAAACACTAATGGGACAACGTTAGTAGTGATCAATTCGGTTTGCGGTTGCGCAGCAGGAGCTGCTCGTCCGGGAGTGAAATTATCATTAACAGGAGCGAAACATCCGTCAAAGATCACAACAGTTTTTGCAGGATTTGACACTGAAGCAGTAGCTGAGGCGCGTAAGCATTTTGCTCCGTATCCACCGTCATCACCATGTATTGCATTGTTTAAAGACGGGAAATTAGTTCATTTTGTAGAGCGTCATCATATCGAAGGCCGTAGCGCCCAAATGATTGCTGATAACCTGAAAATGGCTTATGATGAATTGTGTTAAGCACTAGAAACAACCTGAAAAACTCCGTTTAGTGCTACTAATCGGAGTTTTTTGTTTTCCATTCATCCCCCAAATAAACCATTCATATACTGAGTTGTGCCATGCCATAAAGTATTGAGTAAAAATCAGTTAATTATCGTTATTTTCGTAGTGAAAAATCAAAAAAAATGAAAAAACTACTCTTTTTGTTAAGTATACTTTTTACGGCATCACTTTTTGCTCAGAAAAAGAATCCCGATTATTGGCAAACACTTGATCCTAAGAAGGACAAGGTATTTGGAGTTGGATCGGAGCAGGCCTATAAAGCATTGGCAACTAAAACTTCTAAAACAGTAATTGTTGCCGTGATCGACAGTGGAGTAGATCCAAATCAGGAAGACCTTAAAGAAGTGATCTGGAAAAATGTTGGTGAAATTGCCGATAATGGAATTGATGATGATAAGAATGGATACATTGATGATGTGAATGGCTGGAGTTTTATTGGTGGAAAAAATGGTGACATCGACAATGAGGCATCCGAATTGTGCCGTATCGTTCAGAAAGGAAATAAAAAATACAGAGATCTTACGGATGAATCAAAACTTAGTGGTGATGAATTAAAAAATTATCAAGAGTTTAAACGCCTGAAAGAAATTTACACTTCTGAACTTAAAATGAATGAGAAGCAGTTGGAAGGGATATCATTTGTGAGTGATTATCTGGTTAAAGTAAAAAAGCAAAACAATGGTATCTTAAACAAAGACGCTTTCAAAAATTACAAACCGGAAAACGAAATGGAGGAGCAGTTGAATAAAAACATTAAACGTGTTGTTGCTCTTGGATTATTGAAACCGGAAGAATTTGAAAGTCAGTTGAAAGAAGGAAAAGATCATTTTGAGCCTATGGTGAAATATAGCAAACTTGATGCTGACTCGATGAGAACATATATTGTGGGTGATGATGTGAACAATCCGAATGAAAAATATTATGGGAATAATCACGTGCAAGGACCTGATGCAATGCATGGAACGCACGTTGCGGGGATAATTGCTGCTATGAGAAATAATAGTGTTGGTATGAACGGAATTGCGAACAATGTGAAGATAATGATCGTACGTGCCGTGCCAAATGGTGATGAGCGCGACAAAGATGTTGCGAATGCAATTCGATATGCTGTTGACAATGGAGCAACGGTTATCAATATGAGTTTTGGAAAATATTATTCTCCGGATAAAAATCTGGTTGATGATGCTGTGAAATATGCCGAATCAAAAGATGTTCTGATGATACATGCTGCTGGTAATGAATCAAAAGATAACGATAATGAATTATCATTTCCGAGCAGAGAATTGTTGAGCGGTGAAGTAGCTAGCAATTGGATCCAGGTTGGAGCAAGCGGATATAAGAAAGGTGCTGACATAATCGGATCATTTTCTAACTATGGTTTGAAAAAAGTGGATCTGTTTGCACCGGGAGTTGATGTATACTCTACCTTGCCGGATAATAAATACGAAAGTTTATCGGGAACAAGTATGGCGTCGCCAAGTACTGCAGGAGTTGCTGCAATGATACGTGAGTATTTTCCAGAATTAAAAGCACCTGAAGTAAGAGCGATACTGATGAAAACTGTTGAGCCTTATAGCGGGAAAGTGAATGTACCGGGCTTGACGAAGAAAGCAGGATTCAGAAAGAAAAAAACAAAACCGGTTACAAAAAAATTATCTGAGATCTGTATTTCAGGAGGATTTTTGAATGTGAATAATGCGGTAATAGAATTAATGAAGAAAAAATAGTTTAAACAGCATCCCTAAGCTTGAAGCGCTTCCGATATTTCGGAAGCGCTTTTTTTATTTATGCCGATGCATCTTCCTTCGCTTTTGTAGTTATACAATACTATAAATTTAATAACAGGACTGTGTTTTTAATTTTCATCTTATTTACTAAATTCATTATTAGAATATTTGCCCCTTTACAAAGGGGGTAAGGGGGATTCCACTGCTGAGACGAAGGTTTGTGCTTTTAATTTTCTTTTTATCTTTTTGACCGCAAAAAGTAACAAAAACTCTTTTTGTTTTAAAAGGAAATTTCTTCTTCTCTTTCGTTCAGAAGTACCGCGGTTAATAGCCGCTATCCTAGTAAATCTTTCTTCATCATTGATTTTTTC